>JAQWCZ010000008.1 GCA_028705705.1 Paludibacter sp. | reverse complement strand
TGACCGCTGCTATTACTACTGTATTAGCAAAAAAAGGACTTTCTGAGTTGCGTTCATTCGATTCAATCGATAATGCTCCTGAAGAAAAAGAACGTGGTATTACAATTAATACTTCACACGTTGAATACCAGACAGCTATTCGTCACTATGCGCACGTTGACTGTCCGGGTCACGCTGACTACGTTAAGAACATGGTTACCGGTGCTGCTCAAATGGACGGTGCTATCATCGTAGTTGCTGCTACTGATGGTCCGATGCCTCAGACTCGTGAGCATATCCTGTTGGCTCGTCAGGTAAACGTTCCCCGTATCGTTGTTTTCATGAACAAATGTGACATGGTTGACGACGAAGAAATGTTGGAACTGGTAGAAATGGAAATGCGTGAACTGCTTTCATTCTATGAATTCGATGGCGACAACACACCTATCATCCGAGGATCTGCTCTTGGTGCATTGAATGGTGTCCCTGAATGGGAAGATAAGGTAATGGAACTGATGGATGCCGTTGATACCTGGATTGAATTACCGGAGCGTGCTGTTGACAAACCATTCCTGATGCCGGTAGAAGACGTGTTCTCTATCACAGGTCGTGGTACAGTTGCTACTGGTCGTATCGAAACTGGTAAAATCAAAACTGGTGAAGAAGTTCAGATCATTGGTTTGGGTCACGAAGCTAAAAAATCAGTTGTAACTGGTGTGGAAATGTTCCGCAAAATTCTGGACGATGGTCAAGCTGGTGATAACGTTGGTTTGTTGTTGCGCGGTATCGATAAAGACGAAATCAAACGTGGTATGGTTATTACCCACCCGGGTAAAGTGACTCCTCACACTACTTTCAAAGCAGCGGTTTATATCCTGAAGAAAGAAGAAGGTGGTCGTCACACACCATTCCATAATAAATATCGTCCTCAGTTCTACATCCGTACATTAGACGTAACCGGTGAAATTCAATTGCCGGAAGGAACTGAAATGGTAATGCCGGGCGACAACCTGGAAATCACAGTAAAACTGATTTATCCTGTAGCTTGTAACGTAGGATTGCGTTTCGCAATCCGCGAAGGTGGACGTACAGTTGGTTCAGGTCAGATTACTGAATTGTTAGACTAAGCCCCCTAAATTTCCCCAATGGGGGACTTCTAGAGAGTAAATAAGAATCACAACCCTACAAATAAAAGCCCTCTCCCTTTAGGGGAAGGTTTGGGTGGGGTTGTTTCCTACGGGCGTAGCTCAGTTGGTAGAGCACTGGTCTCCAAAACCAGGTGTCGGGAGTTCGAGCCTCTCTGCCCGTGCAAATTCTATTTATATATGAAAGTAATAAACTATATCAAAGAGTCGTATACAGAACTTGTTCAGAAAGTGTCGTGGCCAACACGCGCTGAATTGACGAACAGTGCTATCGTGGTTTTGATTGCTTCCATCATTATTGCCTTGATAGTATGGGTTATGGACCTGGGTTTTGAATCTATCATGACTTTCGTTTACGAAAAATTATTGTAATTAATTTAGGAGGATTTACTGTGTCTGAAACAAACAACTTCAAATGGTACGTGTTACGTGCCTTTAGTGGAAAAGAAAGCAAGGTAAAGGAATATATAGATGCTGATATCAAAAATTCCGATCTTGGTCAGTTTGTTACTCAGGTAGTTATTCCTACTGAAAAAAAGATAATTATACGTAACGGAAAACATGTCACGAAAGAGATTAATCTCATGCCGGGATATGTCTTGATAGAGGCGAATCTCGTTGGAGAAGTTGCTCACCGTATCCGTCAGATTCCAAATGTTTTCGGATTTTTAGAGGAAAAGAATAACGTTCCCACTCCGGTACGAGGTGCCGAAGTGAACAGAATTCTTGGGGTAGTGGATGAAATGCAGGAAAGCGAAGCTGACTTGCTGACTCCTTACCTGAAGGATGAGAGCGTGAAAGTGATTTCCGGTCCGTTTAATGGTTTCACGGGTATTATAGAGGAAGTCAATAACGAGAAGAAAAAACTCAAAGTTATGGTTTTAGTGTTCGGTCGGAAAACTCCGCTTGAACTTTCTTTCAATCAGGTAGAACGGGAATAGTCGGTTCAGTTACAGACCGGTTTTTCCATTTAATCTTCAAAAAATAACAATTATGGCTAAAGAGATTGCTGGACTTATTAAATTACAGATTAAAGGAGGTGCGGCAAACCCATCTCCCCCGGTAGGACCTGCGTTGGGTGCTAAAGGGATCAACATTATGGAGTTTTGCAAACAATTTAATGCCAGAACCCAGGATAAAGCCGGCAAGGTTTTACCTGTTGTTATCACCTATTACTCTGACAAATCATTCGATTTTATTGTTAAAACTCCCCCGGTTGCTATTCAGTTGCTGGAAGCTTCAAAAGCTAAAGGAGGTTCGGCTGAGCCTAACCGTAAAAAGGTGGCTGAAATTACCTGGGAACAGGTAAAACAAATTGCCGAGGACAAAATGGTCGATTTGAATTGTTTTGAGTTAGAAGCTGCCATGAAAATGGTGGCCGGTACAGCGAGAAGTATGGGTATTACCGTAAAAGGTAATTTTCCTGGTAATAATTAATAAAGACTTCAATAATGAGTAAACTGACAAAAAATCAAAAGTTGGCTAACGCAAAAGTTGAAGCGGGAAAAGCCTATACACTAAAGGAAGCAGCTGAATTGGTTAAAGAAATTACAACCACTAAATTCGATGCTTCAGTAGATATTGATGTACGCTTAGGTGTTGACCCACGTAAAGCCAACCAGATGGTACGCGGTGTAGTGTCGTTACCAAACGGAACCGGTAAACAAGTAAGGGTTCTTGCATTATGTACACCCGATCAGGAAGCAGCGGCTAAAGAAGCCGGAGCTGACTTTGTCGGCCTCGATGAATATATCGAAAAAATAAAAGGCGGTTGGACTGATGTTGATGTGATCATCACAATGCCTGCCATCATGGGTAAATTAGGTGCGCTGGGTCGCGTGCTCGGTCCGCGCGGATTGATGCCGAACCCTAAAAGCGGTACCGTTACCAATGACGTGGCAGGTGCAGTTAAAGAGGTAAAACAAGGTAAAATCGACTTCAAGGTTGATAAAGCCGGTATCGTTCATACATCTATCGGTAAAGTGTCATTCACTACCGAAATGATTGTTGAAAATGCCAAAGAATTTATCTCTACATTGATGAAACTAAAACCGACAGCAGCCAAAGGTACTTATGTGAAGAGCATTTATCTTTCGAGCACAATGAGTCTGGGTATTAAAATTGACCCAAAATCAGTTGAAGAATAAAATTAAAAGTTTATGAAAAAGGAAGATAAAAGCACAGTTATAAAACAACTTGAGTCAACGATTCAATCATATGCACATTTCTATCTGGCCGATATCGGCGGATTAAATGCTGAAGAAACAAGTAAATTACGCAGAACTTGTTTTAAACAGGATGTGAAACTGATGGTAGTTAAAAACACCCTGCTTAAAAAGGCATTAGAGAATTCAGGTACTGATTTCAGTGAATTGTTCGGTACCCTGAAAGGAGAAACCTCTCTTATGCTATCCAATAATGGCAATGCTCCTGCTAAACTTATCAAGGAATTCAGCAAAAGTAACAAGAATAAAAAACCTGTACTGAAAGCTGCTTATGTTGAAGAGTCATTCTATATTGGTGAAAACCAATTAGAAACGTTGATCTCTATCAAGAGTAAAAATGAACTTATCGGCGAAATCATCGGATTGTTGCAATCGCCTGTTAAGAACGTTATGTCCGCACTCCAATCCGGAGGTACTACTATTCACGGCGTGTTGAAAACATTGTCGGAAAGATAATCTCAGAATAAAAAAACAAAAATAAAATCTATAAAAATTAAGACAATGGCAGATTTGAAAGCTTTTGCAGAACAATTAGTTAACTTGACCGTTAAAGAAGTAAATGAGTTAGCTCAAATTTTGAAAGACGAATATGGTATCGAACCCGCTGCTGCTGCAGTTGCAGTTGCCGCTGGCCCTGCTGCCGGTCCTGCTGCTGAGGTAGTAGAAGAAAAAAATTCTTTCGATGTAATCTTGAAAAGCCCTGGCGCTAATAAATTAGCAATCGTTAAATTAGTGAAAGAACTTACAGGACTCGGATTGAAAGAAGCTAAAGACCTGGTAGATGCAGCTCCTTCAGCAATTAAAGAAGGTGTTACAAAAGACGAAGCGGATGCCCTGAACAAAGCGTTGACTGAAGGCGGAGCTGAAGTAGAACTTAAGTAAAAAATAAATTGCCTGATAATCAGGATTGTGGTTTAGATTCCCTCTTACAGGGGGATTCTAAACCTTTTCATGTCTATATTAATATTGAACTCATATACCTGAGTTCACGCTACAGTTAAGTTCACTGCATCAACTATAAACTCTTTGAAAATGTCTTCATCAAATAAAGATCAGAGAATCAATTTTGCTTCCATAAAAAACCAGTTTGATTACCCCGACTTTCTGGAAGTTCAATTAAAATCTTTTCATGACTTTTTTCAGATGGATACTTCCCCTGAAAAAAGAAAAACCGAAGGTCTGTATAAGGTTTTCATGGAAAACTTTCCTATTGCAGATACCCGTAATAATTTTATCCTCGAATTCCTTGATTACTATGTTGACCCTCCCAGGTATAGTATTGAGGAATGTATCGAAAGAGGCTTAACTTATTCTATCCCGTTAAAGGCTAAATTAAAATTGTATTGTACTGACCCGGATCATGAAGACTTTGATACGGTAATTCAGGATGTTTATCTGGGACCGATTCCTTACATGACTCCTAAAGGCACATTTGTCATTAATGGTGCGGAACGTGTCATTGTGTCTCAATTGCATCGTTCTCCGGGTGTGTTTTTCGGACAAAGCATGCATGCCAATGGTACCAAGTTGTATTCAGCGCGTATTATTCCTTTCCGTGGCTCTTGGATCGAGTTTGCTACGGATATCAATAATGTGATGTATGCATACATCGATCGTAAAAAGAAATTACCGGTAACCACGCTGCTGCGTGCAATCGGATTCGAAAGTGATAAAGATATTCTTGAAATCTTTAATCTCGCTGAAGAAATTAAAGTTAGTAAAGCCAGCTTGAAAAAAGCTATTGGACAGAAACTTGCTGCACGTGTATTAAAAAGTTGGGTAGAGGATTTTGTTGATGAAGATACCGGTGAAGTGGTAAGTATTGAACGTAATGAGGTCATCATCGACAGGGAAACTATTCTGGAAAGTAAACACGTTGATGATATACTTGAGTCTGGCGCTCAAACAATTCTTTTACATAAGGGTGATGCCAACCAGAATGATTATGCAATCATTTATAATACCCTCCAAAAAGACCCGAGTAATTCCGAAAAAGAAGCAGTGGTATACATTTATCGCCAGTTGCGTAATGCCGTTCCTGCGGATGATTCAACTGCACGCGAGGTTATCAACAACCTTTTCTTCTCAGAAAAACGGTACGATTTAGGTGATGTAGGGCGTTTTCGTATCAACCGTAAACTCAACTTGTCGATTAGTCCTGATATCAAAGTGTTGACCAAAGAAGACATCATTGAAATCATTAAATATCTGATTGAGTTAATCAACTCTAAAGCTGAAGTGGATGACATCGACCACTTGAGTAACCGTCGTGTTCGTACGGTTGGTGAACAAATGTACAACCAGTTTGGCGTTGGACTTTCCCGTATGGCCCGTACCATCCGTGAAAGAATGAATGTTCGTGATAACGAGGTGTTTACACCCATTGACCTGATCAACGCGAAAAGCATTTCTTCGGTTATCAATTCATTTTTTGGAACGAACGCATTGTCGCAGTTCATGGATCAGCAAAACCCGTTGGCTGAGATTACGCACAAACGCCGTATGTCGGCGCTCGGTCCTGGCGGTTTGTCACGTGAACGTGCTGGCTTCGAGGTTCGCGACGTACATTACACGCACTATGGTCGTCTTTGCCCGATCGAAACACCTGAAGGTCCGAATATTGGGTTGATTTCATCTTTATGTATTTACGCGAAGATTAACGATCTTGGTTTTATTGAAACCCCATATCGTACAGTAAATAATTCGGTGGTTGATATTTCTGATAATGGAATAAAATATTATACTGCTGAAGAAGAAGAGGATTTAGTGGTTGCCCAGGGTAATGCGCCATTGAATGATAATGGGACATTTATCCGCACCAAGGTGAAATCACGTTTAGGCGCCGATTTCCCAGTTGTTCCTCCTGAACAGGTTCACCTGATGGACGTTTCTCCATCTCAAATTGCTTCAATAGCAGCGGCATTGATTCCGTTCCTTGAACATGACGATGCAAACCGTGCGTTGATGGGATCGAACATGATGCGTCAGGCGGTACCTTTGTTGCGTTGTGAAGCTCCTATCGTAGGTACTGGCATCGAAGGTCAGCTGATTCGCGATTCCCGCACACAAATCACCGCGGAAGGAAACGGGGTAGTCGTATATACCGATGCAGACTGTATCAAAATAAAATATGACAGAACCGAAGAAGAAGAATTTATCAGCTTCGAATCGGCTGTAAAAGAATATAAACTACCGAAATTCCTGAAAACAAACCAGAATACAACCATCGACCTGCGTTCCTTAGTTCGTAAAGATGATCGCGTTGAAGCAGGTATGATTTTGACAGAAGGATATTCAACTCAAAATGGTGAATTGGCTATCGGTAAAAACCTGAAAGTGGCTTTCATGCCATGGAAGGGTTACAACTTTGAAGATGCGATTGTAGTCAATGAAAGATTGGTACGCGATGATGTATTTACATCTGTTCATGTGGTTGAGCAGTTATTGGAGGTGAGGGAAACCAAACGTGGTGTGGAAGAATTTACTGCTGATATTCCGAATGTAAGTGAAGAAGCAACGCGTGATCTGGATGAAAATGGGATCATTCGCATCGGCGCCCGCATTGAGCCGGGTGATATCATCATTGGTAAAATCACACCGAAAGGTTAATCGGATCCTTCTCCGGAAGAAAAATTGCTCCGGGCTATCTTTGGAGACAAAGCAGGAGATGTTAAGGATGCTTCATTAAAAGCAACACCATCATTGTCGGGCGTTGTAATCGGAAAACGTCTGTTCTCGAAAGCACAGAAGAATAGAAAGTCAAAATTAGCCGACAAGGCTGTGTTGCCTCGTTTGGATGAAGAATTTGAAGCTCAGGCTAATGTGTTGAGAAACACCTTGATTGAGAAATTACTTGTCCTGACTGCTGACCTTACATCTGCAGGAGTAAAAGATTTTCTTGGAACTGATTTGATTACCAGGAACAGCAAATTTACGGAAGAACGTCTGAGAGAAATTGATTATTCAACAGTTCAATTGAGTAAATGGACACAGGATACTCATAAAAATGAGCTGATCAGACAACTTATCCTCAATTACCTGAAAAAGTATAAAGAACTGGATGCGCAAATTAAGCGTCAGAAATTTAATATTACCATCGGTGACGAATTGCCAACTGGTATCGTTCAGGTAGCTAAAGTATATATCGCAAAAAAACGTAAAATTCGCGTGGGTGATAAAATGGCCGGTCGCCATGGTAACAAGGGTATTGTGTCGCGCATTGTGCGTCAGGAAGATATGCCTTTCCTTGCCGACGGAACTCCGGTTGACATCGTGTTGAACCCGCTGGGCGTGCCTTCACGTATGAACCTGGGACAGATTTTCGAAACGGTACTGGGTTGGGCAGGAAAAGAATTGGGTGTTCGCTTTGCTACCCCTATTTTTGATGGTGCAACCTTAGAAGATTTGAATAAATGGACTGAAAAGGCTAGTGTACCTCAATATGGTAAAACATATTTGTATGACGGAGGAACCGGTGAACGTTTTGACCAGGCTGCAACAGTAGGTGTAATTTATATGCTGAAATTAGGTCACATGGTTGAAGATAAAATGCATGCCCGTTCAATCGGTCCATACTCGCTGATTACACAACAGCCACTTGGTGGTAAAGCCCAATTTGGTGGACAGCGTTTTGGAGAAATGGAAGTTTGGGCGCTTGAAGCATTCGGCGCTGCTCACATCCTGCAGGAAATACTCACCGTTAAATCGGATGATGTACTGGGTCGTGCCCGTACGTATGAAGCAATTGTGAAGGGTGAACCAATGCCGGCTCCCGGTATTCCGGAATCACTCAATGTATTACTTCACGAGTTAAGAGGTCTCGGCTTAAGTGTCAACCTGGAATAAAGCCTCTTTCTAATCCCCTTCAATAGAGGAGGATACAGAGGCATCTCTTTGAATTCTCATATAAATTGTCGATTGTCAATTTATTAAATTGTAAATAAAAAAAGTTATGGCTTTTAAAACAGATAATAAAACAAAGAGTAATTTTAATAAAATTTCTATCGGGTTAGCTTCTCCGGAAGAAATTTTGAAATTATCAAGCGGTGAAGTACTCAAGCCTGAAACCATCAATTACCGGACATATAAGCCTGAACGTGACGGTTTGTTTTGCGAACGTATTTTTGGTCCTACGAAAGATTTTGAGTGTCATTGTGGTAAATATAAACGCATCCGTTATAAAGGAATTGTCTGCGACCGTTGTGGTGTTGAGGTGACTGAAAAGAAAGTGCGTCGCGAACGTGTTGGACACATTCAGTTGGTAGTTCCAGTTGCTCACATCTGGTATTTCCGTTCATTACCCAATAAAATCGGATATTTGCTCGGAATGCCTACCAAAAAACTAGATTCCATTATTTATTATGAAAAATATGTAATCATTCAGGCAGGTATCGCCGATAATGGTGAAAATATCATTGATGGTGAATTGATTTCTGAAGAAGAATATCTGGATATAATGGATGCTCTTCCACGTGAGAATCAAATGCTGGAAGATACTGATCCAAATAAGTTTATAGCTAAAATGGGTGCAGAAGCGATTTATGATTTGCTGACGCGTCTTGATTTGGACGAATTGTCTTATGACTTACGTCACAAAGCTGGTAATGATACCTCACAGCAACGTAAAAATGAAGCATTGAAGCGTTTACAGATTGTTGAATCATTCCGTGCTTCAAAACAAAGGAATAAGCCGGAGTGGATGATTGTAAAGATCGTTCCTGTAATTCCACCGGAATTGCGTCCGTTAGTTCCACTTGATGGTGGTCGTTTTGCTACTTCCGATTTGAACGATTTATATCGTCGTGTGATTATCCGTAACAACCGTTTGAAAAGACTGATCGAAATCAAAGCGCCGGAAGTTATTCTGCGTAACGAAAAACGTATGTTACAGGAAGCGGTTGACTCATTGTTCGATAACAGTCGTAAATCGAGTGCTGTTAAAACAGATGCCAACCGTCCGCTGAAATCTCTTTCAGATTCTTTGAAAGGTAAACAGGGACGTTTCCGTCAGAACCTGCTCGGTAAACGTGTCGACTATTCTGCTCGTTCGGTTATTGTCGTGGGTCCTGAATTAAAAATGCATGAATGTGGTTTGCCTAAAGACATGGCTGCCGAACTTTATAAACCGTTTGTGATCCGCAAACTTATTGAACGCGGAATCGTGAAAACGGTGAAGTCAGCGAAAAAAATTGTTGACCGCAAAGACCCGGTAATCTGGGATATTTTAGAGTACGTGATGAAAGGACATCCCGTATTACTAAACCGTGCTCCCACACTTCACCGCCTTGGTATTCAGGCTTTCCAGCCTAAGATGATCGAAGGTAAGGCTATCCAGTTACACCCTTTGTCTTGTACGGCTTTCAACGCCGACTTTGACGGTGACCAGATGGCTGTCCACTTACCACTTGGCAACGAAGCTATTCTCGAAGCTCAAATGTTGATGCTGGCATCACATAATATCTTGAATCCTGCTAATGGTGCGCCTATCACTGTTCCTTCACAGGACATGGTGCTTGGGTTGTATTACATCACCAAACCGCGTCAGAGCGCTAAAGGCGAAGGATTAATTTTCTATTCTGCTGAAGAAGCTGAAATTGCTTATAATGAAGGTAAAGTTGCGCTTCATGCCTGGATTAAGGTTCGTATTTATGATATAAACGCAAAAGGGGAACATGTTCAGAAGATTATTGAAACTACTGTAGGTCGTATTTTATTTAATAAATGTGTTCCTGTTGAAGTTGGTTATATCAATGAACTGCTTTCTAAAAAATCCCTACGTGATATTATCGGTAATGTAATTGAAATTTGCGGGGTTTCCCGTACGGCTCAGTTCCTTGACGACATCAAAGATTTGGGTTACAGCATGGCTTTCAAAGGTGGTTTGTCTTTCAACCTGAATGATGTGATCATCCCGGCTGAAAAAGATGAATTGGTTAAAGAAGGTAATGCCGAAGTGGAAGAAATCATGAATCTTTACAACATGGGATTCATTACCAACAACGAACGCTACAACCAGATTATTGACACTTGGACACACGTGAACTCCAAACTATCGAATATCCTGATGAAACAACTGGCAAGCGATAACCAGGGATTCAACTCGGTTTACATGATGCTTGATTCAGGCGCTCGTGGTTCTAAAGAGCAAATTCGTCAGCTTTCCGGTATGCGTGGTTTGATGGCAAAACCGCAAAAATCAGGCGCTGAAGGAGGTCAGATTATCGAAAACCCGATTTTGTCGAACTTTAAGGAAGGTTTGTCGGTATTGGAGTACTTCATTTCAACACACGGTGCCCGTAAAGGTTTGGCTGATACTGCATTAAAAACGGCTGATGCCGGTTACCTTACCCGTCGTCTGGTTGACGTATCACAGGATGTAATTATTACAGAAGATGACTGTGGAACGTTGCGTGGTTTGGTCGCAACAGAAATGAAAAATAACGAGGAAGTAATTTCTTCCTTGTATGAAAGAATATTGGGTCGTGTTTCAGTACATGATATTTATCATCCACTTACCGGTGAGCTTATTGTTGAATCAGGAGAGCAGATTACGGAACCTTTAGCCAAGAAGATACAAGAATCGCCTATTGAAAGGGTTGAAATCAGATCAGTACTTACCTGTGAATCTAAAAAAGGCGTTTGTGCTAAATGTTATGGCCGTAACCTGGCAACCGGAAAGATGGTTCACATGGGAGAAGCTGTAGGGGTTATTGCTGCTCAGTCTATTGGTGAGCCCGGTACTCAGCTTACATTGCGTACGTTCCACGTCGGTGGTATCGCATCTAATATTGCTGCAGAATCCAAAATTACCCTTCGTTATGATGGACGCCTTGAGTTTGATGAGTTGCGTACAGTGGATGTCAAGGATGAAAAGGATAATGCTTATCAGGTTGTTGTTAGTCGTTTGGCTGAAATGCGTGTGATTGATACGAACACAGGTATTACGCTGACAACCCAGAATATTCCTTATGGATCTAAACTCTATGTAAAACAGGGAGATAATGTAACAAAAGGCCAAGTTGTTTGCGAATGGGATCCATTCAATGCTGTGATCATTTCTGAAAATGAAGGTAAAATCGAATTCGAAGATGTGATCGAAAACGTGACATTCAAAACAGATGTTGATGAAGCAACCGGATTACGTGAAAAGATTATCATTGAATCGAAAGACAGGAATAAAGTACCGAGCGCTCATATCCTTGACAAGGATGGAGAAGTGCTTCGTACCTATAACCTGCCGGTTGGCGCTCACTTGGTGCTTGAAAACGGTGATGCCATTAAAACAGGTCAGATGCTTGTTAAGATACCGCGTGCCGTTGGAAAAACCGGTGATATTACGGGTGGTCTTCCACGTGTTACCGAATTGTTCGAAGCGCGTAATCCATCGAATCCGGCTGTTGTAGCTGAAATTGACGGAGAAGTAAACTTCGGTAAAATCAAACGTGGTAACCGGGAACTGAGTGTTACATCCAAATCCGGAGAAGTGAAAAAGTACATGATTCCGCTATCCAAACAGATTCTTGTACAGGAAAATGACTTTGTACGTGCCGGAACACCGCTTTCAGACGGAGCGATTACTCCTGCTGATATTTTGATGATTAAAGGTCCGACTGCGGTGCAGGATTACATCGTGAATGAAGTACAGGACGTATATCGTCTTCAAGGTGTAAAAATCAACGACAAACATTTCGAGGTTATTGTACGCCAGATGATGCGCAAGGTTGAAATCCTGGAACAAGGTGATACCCGCTTCCTCGAAAAGCAAATCGTTGACAAGAACGAGTTCATGGAAGAAAACGACCGCATCTGGGGTAAAAAAGTTATCGAAGATCCGGGAGATTCAGCAACACTGAAGGCAGGTCAGATCATTACTCCTCGTAAATTGCGTGACGAGAACAGTGCGCTTAAACGTCGTGACCTCCGCCTGGTTGAAACACGTGATGCTGTTCCTGCAACTTCCAACCAGATTTTGCAGGGTATTACACGTGCAGCATTGCAAACAAGCAGTTTCATGTCGGCTGCTTCCTTCCAGGAAACAACCAAGGTGCTGAACGATGCTGCTATCAATGGTAAAGTGGATCGTCTCGAAGGTTTGAAAGAAAACGTGATTTGTGGTCATTTGATTCCTGCCGGTACCGGTCAACGTGAAATCGAAAAGGTCGTGGTTTATTCGAGAGACGAATACGATAAAAAAGTTGATGCCAGAAAGAATGTGCTGGACATGGAAGCCAATGAACAATAATTTTTATATCAGATAAATTAAACGGGATAGATGCAAAAAGCTATCCCGTTTTTTGTTGTAACAAAATAATCTCACTATCTTAGTGCTGTCAAATAAATATACTTTGATGCAGATAATTTAACTCAATATACCATGAATCAAAATTATTGTGTTATTATGGCCGGAGGTGTTGGAAGCCGTTTCTGGCCTTTTAGCAGGACAAACAGGCCGAAGCAGTTTCTTGATTTCTTCGGGACAGGTCGTTCATTATTGCAAATGACTTATGACCGTTTTAGGAAGGTTGTACCGGCAGAAAATATTCTGATTGTTTCAAATTTAATTTATAAAGATACAATATTGGAACAACTCCCCGAAATTAACGAGAAACAGGTTTTACTTGAACCCCACAGACGAAATACTGCTCCATGTATAGCTTATGCCATCAACAGAATTAAATCTATAACAGATCATGCCAATATCATTGTTGCTCCCTCTGATCATCTGATTTTAAAAGAAAATGATTTTATTGAAGTACTGAAGACAGGAATTGAATTTGTTGATCAAAATGATTCTTTACTAACTATAGGAATTCAACCCAGTCGCCCCGAAACTGGTTATGGCTATATCCAGATTGAAGAAGGCACTGGCAATTTGCGCAGAGTTAAGACTTTTACTGAAAAACCCAATACAGAACTGGCACAGGTATTCTTTGAAACAGGAGAGTTTTACTGGAACTCCGGAATGTTCCTGTGGAACCTGAAAACGATTGACCGGGCATTTCAAACCCTTTTGCCGGATGTGGCTTCGAGGTTCAGTACAGGTGAGGGCTTGTATAATACACCGAAAGAACAGGACTTTATCAATGAAATCTATCCAACTTGCATGAACATATCCATCGACTATGGTATCATGGAAAAAGCAGATAACGTCCATGTCCTTTGTGCTGATATTGGTTGGACGGATCTTGGAACCTGGGGCTCCTTATATGAAATGTCGAACAAAGATGAACATGATAATGTTACGCTGAAATGTAAAACACTCTTTTATGAAAGTAGTGAAAATATTGTTGCCTTGCCACAGGGGAAACTGGCAGTTATCGAAGGATTGTCGGGCTATTTGGTTGCCGAGTCGGATAATGTGTTGTTGATTTGTAAGAAGGATGAAGAAGCACGGATACGACAATTCGTGAATGATGCTGTTGTTTCATTTGACGGGGAGTTCATTTAATATTGTAGGGACGTAACGCTTACGTCTATTTGTGAAATAAGGTTACCTGATTGTTATTTAAAATTTAAAAATATGAGTTTTTTTAAGTTACATAAGCCTTTGGTTTATAAATATAAGCCGATTTATTACGATCCAAAGAAAGAAGCTCAAAAAGAACGCATGAAGAATCTGGAGAAGGATAAGCAGACAGAAGAAAATGGAGGATATGAACCTAAGGTGTTACATCGTGGAGCATTTCGGGAAATGGCTGATAAAAACCGAAACTCCAGGAATGCACAGACACGTCAATCGAATATCCGCTTAATTATCATCATTTTGATATTATTTTTAATAGCTTATTTTCTGCTCAGATAAAACATTATAATCTTTGACAGTTAAGATTTTCATTTCAGCTTCATGAGTGATATTATTCATTTATTACCGGATTCAGTTGCCAACCAGATAGCGGCTGGTGAAGTAATTCAGCGACCTGCATCCGTATTGAAGGAACTGGTTGAGAATGCCATCGATGCTGGTGCCTCTTTCATCAGGGTGATTATCAAGGATGCCGGACGCACACTTGTGCAAGTCTCTGATAATGGAAAAGGTATGAGTGAAACGGATGCTCGGATGGCCTTTGAAAGACATGCTACATCCAAAATCAAAGATGCTCAAGATTTATTTTCAATACGAACGATGGGATTCAGGGGTGAGGCGCTTGCTTCGATAGCTGCTGTTGCCCAAGTTGAAATGCGTACACGCAGAGCGGAAGAAGAGCTAGGAACGCTGGTTGAGATTGCAGGAAGTCGGGTTTTCAGACAAGAACCGGTTCAATGTGATACAGGCACTATTTTTCAGGTTAAAAATTTATTTTTTAATGTGCCTGCTCGTCGGCGTTTTCTGAAAAGCGACAGTGTTGAAAAGAATCATATCTTGCAGGAATTCTATCGCATCGTATTGGTACATCCTGATGTGGAATTTTCTTTTTATGACGGAGATGATGAAATTTTCAAATTGCCCATATCAAACACTAAACTCAGGATTGAACAGGTTTTCGGTACGGCCAAGAAAAAACTCAATCAACAACTCTTGAATATTGAAACTGAAACCAATCTGGTTACAATCAAAGGTTTTATCGGACGTCCCGAATATGCGCAAAAACAAGCACATCAGTTCTTTTTTGTCAACGGGAGATATATGCGTCATCCCTATTTCCATAAGGCTGTCATGCTCGCATATAATCAATTGATTCAACCGACAGATAATCCGGGATATTTCATTTATTTCGAGGTTGACCCACAGACTATAGATATTAACATTCATCCGACCAAGACTGAAATCAAGTTTGAAAATGAACAGGCTATCTGGTCTATCCTTTCGGCGACGGTTAAGGAAGCATTGGGGAAATTCAATATTGTTCCTTCGATTGATTTCGACAGGGAAGGAGTTCCTGAAATTCCTGTGCATAAGGTAGATACGATTGTTTTGCCTCCCAAAACTTCATTTAATCCGTCATATAATCCATTTGGGAGTGCTATTTATAAAAGACCATCAATGGACTGGGAAGATTTGTACAGAGGATTCGAGAAGTCCGGTGAAAAATCTGTTCCTGATGAAACAAATCAGGGAAAATCAGTTGAAATTTTTCAATCAAAATTAAATAAGGAAGATGATAATATCGGAGCTTGTTTTCAGCTTAAAAACAAGTATATAATCACTTCTGTAAAGTCTGGTATGTTAATGATAGACCAACGACGCGCTCACATTCGTATCTTATTCGATCAGTTTATGAAAGAAATAAGTGACAGAAAAGGGTTTTCACAACAATTGTTATTTCCGGAGGTGCTACAACTAATGCCAGATGATTATATGTTTTTTGAACAAATCAAAACAGAGCTTCGTTACGTAGGTTTTGAGTTTGAAGCAGATAAAATATATCAGTATCAGATAAAAGGAGTTCCTGCACAACTCAAAAACACTTCAGGAATACTTCCATTGCTTAGTGATATGCTCGAACGTGTTAAAAATGCTACCGGCGATGCACTTTCAGTTATTCACGAGCAAATAGCTCTTTCGCTTGCAGAAACTGCTGCCATCCAAACCGGTCAAACCATGAGTAAAGAAGAAATGAGTGATTTGGTCAATCAGCTTTTTGCTTGTTCGATGCACAATCATACTCCTGACGGGAAGTTAATTATGACTATATGGACTCAGGAGGAAATACAAAACAGATTTAAATAAAAAAGACCGGTAAATCTCCGGCCTTTTTTATTTAAATCTGTTTGATTATGCTTCTCCCGCTTGCGGGGTAATCAGTTTATATCCTTTCCCGTGGATGTTGATGATGGCTACATTAGGGTCATCTTTCAATAATTTACGGAGTTTGGTAATGTACACATCCATACTGCGGGCATTGAAATAATTATCGTCTTCCCAGATGGATTTTAGCGCGTAGTTTCTTTCAAGGATGTTGTTGGCATTCGAAGCCAACAGCCTGAGTAATTCAGATTCCTTGGTGGTAAGTTTTTTAGTTTCCCCATCAAATGCAAGTGTTTGTTTCTGAGCATCGAAGGTGAATGCGCCAATGTTGAATATGACTACATCTTTCACTTTTTTACCTCTTACCCTTCTCAGGATAGATTCAATACGGGATAGAAGTTCTTCCATGCTGAATGGTTTAGATAAATAATCATCTGCACCCAGCTTAAAGCCCTGAAGAATGTCTTCTTTCATAGATTTAGCTGTAAGGAAAATAATAGGTACGTCGGTATTGATGCTCCGGATATCGGCAGCAAGAGCAAATCCGTCTTTTTTTGGCATCATAACATCTAGTACGCATAAATCATATTTACCGCGTGTAAATGCTTTATATCCGGCTTCTCCATCTGGTTGCAAATCAGCGTCATAACCTTTCGTCTGAAGGTATTCTCTTAACAACATGCCGAGGTTTTCATCGTCCTCGCATAACAAAATTTTTACTTTTTCATCATTCATATTCAGTGTATTTAAGTGTTGGTAATGCAATTATAAATTTTGTTCCTATATTTAGTTCGCTTTCAATTTTTATGGTGCCATGATGTTCCTGGATGATCTTTTTCACATAAGCCAATCCTAGTCCAAAGCCCTTTACATTGTGAGTATTCCCGGTTGGTACCCGGTAAAACTTTTCAAAAATTCTTTTATGGTCATCTTTTTGTATCCCGATTCCATTGTCTTCAATGCTAATCATCAGATGATCTTTTTCATTCCAGGTTTCCAGTGTGAGCAATAATGGCTTGTCACTGTATTTCAGGGCATTGTCGACCAGGTTGTGAATTACATTCGTAAAATGTACTTCATCTGCCAT
>JAQWCZ010000007.1 GCA_028705705.1 Paludibacter sp. | reverse complement strand
TATTTGTAGAAAGCAGCGAAGGTCAGGAACTCCACAAACTGGTATTATAATTTATCGGCTTGTACTCAATTATTGTATTGTTGAATTTTAGTTTTTATAGTATGCGTATCAAGTATTTAAGTTCCGTTATCTTGTTGGGAATGATCTTTATGACTTCCAACGTTGTTGCATCATCTGTAAATTTAAAACAGGTAAAGGGATTTAACAACATTACCCTGGAAATGTCGCTGAAACCGTTTAAGAAAAACGATAAAGCATATATCCGGTCTGTTTGTCAACATGCCTTTCAGCAATGGCAGTCCTTGATACAACATGCTGATACGGTTTCTGTAATGCTTTGGACATCCGACGGGTCTGAAATTCTAGACTATTCCGGCAACCTGAATCAGGAGTTGGAGTGGGCTAAATACATCGGGAATCCGAATGCTCCCCATCCTATTAATTCGGGTCCCAGGTCGTTGACCTTACATGACAGGGCTTACACCTATATCGAAGAACCACCGGTATTTACCTATGGTGACCTGAAATTTATTGTTCAGGTTATTAAGGAAGAGGGTCGCAAAGCAACCGGAAAACCCATCCGTGTGGGTGCCACTTTTGATCCTGGTCCTGAGTTCGCTATTTCGACTTTTAAATACAAACGTCACCCCGAAATTTGTATGGCCAATACCATGGGCACCAAATCTTTCGTGGTGTGTTATGCTACGCTCAATGCGGATGCTCACCATTATGCCGCTTATCCTGAGGGTATTCCGCAGGGAACACTGTTCGGCACTTTCCTGGGTAAACAAAGTACTGCATTTTTGGGGGATTTAGGATTTGATTACCTGTGGTTGTCGAATGGCTTTGGCTTTGGTATGGAAACCTGGAATACCATCGGTGCTATTTTCGATGGAAAGGAATTTCACGGGGAGAAAATGAGGGATATTCAAAGTAAGATTTTGTTATTCTGGACCTCTTTTCGCGAAGGTTGTCCCGATTTCAGGGTGGAAACACGCGGGACCAACCTTTCAGCAGGTATTGACCTTGCCCGGGATGGGGTGGACTTAAAAAGCATTTATGAAGGAAACTTTAATATCCTGCCTCCGCCTAATTCTCCCTGGGCAGCTTTGGATGGTGATTTCGGACTGGAACTTACCGGTTTCATGTCGCGCATGGCTGAACTGCCTGACGACCGATATATCTTCCGCTTCTATACCCATGACCCCTGGTGGGCAAACAGTCCCTGGCTGGATCGCTATGGCCGCGAATCGCACGATATTTATATGCCGATGGCGGTTACCCGCATCGACAGTAAAGGTGAAATCAAACTGCCAACTCATCTGAATTTCTTGTCGATTGATGATTCTTATGGTAACATGCCCGATCAGGTACCCAACGAAGTCATACCGCATATTTTACAGGCGCGCAGAAATGCTCCTGATGCTGCAGGACAGGTGGTTTGGGTATATCCTTTCGATGAATACCATAATTATGCTTTTCATGATCCTTCGCGACTGGAGGAGATTTTCTATGGCGACTGGTTTGTGCGACAGGCCATTAACGATGGTTTCCCAATGAATACAGTGGTTTCGACAACTAATTTTGCTTCGCTCATGGAACAGGGAAACAAAGTTTTCGATGCTTCGGTTTTGGTGACTGTTGTGCCGGATGCAGGCTCCAGCGTAGAAAAACAACTCATGAATTTTGTCAGAAAAGGTGGAAAACTGATGTTGTACGGACCAACCGGACATGGTAGTCGTGAATTTCTTGACTTTATCAATCTTCGTCTGGATGAGCCTTTAACAGGCACATTTAAACTGAAATCAAGTCTTCGAAGGGATGAGGTTCTGCTGTCAAACGTGATACGTCACGATGCCAATATGTCGGGTGGTGGAATCGAAACCATGATTGCCAACAAAAAGAACAAAGATACCCGTGCGCTGGCAAGTGTATCACAAGGAGGCAAAAAACGCGATGTGGTTGTACTGCGGGAAAGTCAGGATTGGAACGGAGGAGCTGTTTGCTACATAAGGGGCACCAACTCGGCTACTTATACAGGAGGCATGTTGCTTTCAAATGATGATCCGAAAAAATTATTTATCGGAGGTTCTATGATGCGCTATGGTTTGTCTGAGTTGGGTTATTCCATCTTCTTCAATAAAAAAGAAGCAGGACTGAGAAATCCGGTTAATTGCATTTCAAAACACGGAAACGGATATTATTTCTCAGGCTATGTCCCAAACCAAACGATTGAACAGCATTTCAGATTTCCACAGGGAGCACCGGTTTTTACTGGCACTGAAACCCTGTTGGTAAATGGTTCTTCAACTTATCGCATGCCGAAATCATGGAATAAAGAATGTCGTGTTTTCGTAGAACAGGAAGATGGAATAGTTGCGTGTCGTGAAATGGCTCCGGTGGAATTCAAGGTAAAACGTAAAATCGGCCTTTCAGGTTTGAAAAATGCGACAGTAAGAATTTATCCGGAAGGTGGTGATGAGTATTACAAAGCCATGCCCCAGAACAATCACTATCCGGCAAAGGAAATTATTTTGGAATCAAAAAAAGGCAGTGGTTTCGACGGAAATTACTACGAATATACAAATGTCAACGGTGAGCTGGTGATTACCTGGTAGGAGATGATAAAAAGAGTTTTAGGCATATTGTTATTCACTCTGGGAGCATTATCTACCTTTGCCCAGGGTCGGATTTTATCGGTCAGAAAAGATGCGATAAGCAACGACAGTGTGTTTAACTGTATTGCCGATGTTCTGAAAGTTGCACGTTCAGGCGATGAAATCAATATTTACGAAGGAATATACCATGAACAAGGCTTGATGGTGCCGGATGGCGTAACACTTACCGGAATTGGTTCTGTTACCATTGCCGGAGAACTTCCGGCAGATGTCTCAACTGAAGTCTCTGATAATACATCAACAATTGATCTTTTTCACAATGGTAATCTTCGTAATTTAACGGTTACGGCCAGAAATATGCGATACCCGGTTCATTCGGATTTTTCGAAAGGTAACACTGTTCAGAAAATTGAAAACTGCCGGTTTATTCATTACGGGAATCATGAAATGTATCAATGCCGATTAAGTAATAATGTTGCTTCACCTAACGGTGTAAACGATGTTTTCAGGGCGCAGAGCGCCTGGGGAGGCGGAACGAAAGCAGGCGATAAAAGGTATTTCAGCAATTGTTATTTCGAAAGTCCGGTACGTGCTTTCAGTGTCCACAATAATGTAGATTTTCACCTAACCTACGGAGCATCTTATACAAGCCTCGAAAACTGTGTAATGATTTCACATGGAAGTGATTTAAACGGGGATAAGCTGGGTTTTACAGTGCCTGTTCATATTCAGAGCCTGCAATCGAACAGTCCCGATAAAATTATACTGAAGGATTGCGACATCAATGGTTACTTGTGTTTTCAGAATGCTCCGACTTTTGAAGTCTTTTGTAATACTCCGGGATTAAAGACAATTTTTAATACTGCTGGTGCTTCAAAGCAGATGAAACCTTTGACCGGACAAGCAAAGCAAAATCTGTCTTTTTACGTGCAGAATCCGTCAGAGATTATTAACCAGAAAAATGAAGGCAAACAAATCATTCATAGAGGACAAGCCGTAAAAAGACACAAAAGAGGAATTGCCCTGATGACATCCTGCGATAGGGAAAACCGGTTTTTGGGTGTGGCACTTCAGGATATTGAACCCGGAAACAATGGTGATGTTAAGTCCCGGGGTTATTTGTTGAGTGATTATTTCAGGGGACTTGAAAGTGTTCAGTCACACGAAGGACAAGCTATAGGGGTGGATGAGCATGGAAATTTCCGGATAAACAATCAAAGAAAAATAGGGGAGGTATCTGTTCATCAAAATATCTTAATTTATAATAAATAAGAAAATCAATAGAATATGAAAAAGAATGCATTATTTATCATCTTGCTTTTCTCGTTAACGGCTTGTGCAAGCACAAACAAATCAGTCTCCAAACAACAGGAATGGGCACCGGTAAAAATCAACGGTCAGTTACAGGTAAAAGGTCGTTTCATGTGTAATGAACAAGGTGATACTATTTCCCTGCGCGGAGTAAGTTTTGGCTGGCATAATTTGTGGCCACGTTTTTACAATGCTGAAACGGTGAAATGGCTGAAAAATGACTGGAAATGTTCGGTACTTCGTGCTGCCGTGGGAGCATACAATGGCGTAGAAGATGGCTATCTGGTGAATCCTGAGTTCGCGCTTAAAACAGTTGAAAAAGTGATAAAAGCGTCTATCGAAGAAAATATCTATGTCATCATCGACTGGCATGCCCACGAGTTTTATCCTGAGTTGGCTAAGGAATTCTTCGGTTCGATGGCACGTAAATACGGAAAACATCCGCATGTGATTTACGAAATTTTCAACGAACCAACCCACGAGCATTTTTGGCCTGAAATAAAAGTGTATGCTGAAGTGGTGATTGCTGAAATCAGAAAGTATGATCCGGACAACATCATTGTAGTCGGCACTCCTCACTGGGATCAGCATGTGGATATTGCTGCCCAGGATCCGATTACAGGATACAATAATATCATGTACTCGCTTCATTATTATGCTGCTTCTCCAATGCATCAGGATCCGCTGCGGGCAAGGGCTCAAAAAGCAATTGACCTGGGTCTGCCTTTGTTTGTTACTGAATCATCGGGCTGCGAACATACCGGAAACGGAAAATTAGATATTCCTGAATGGACGAAATGGGTGAAATTTTTGGAAGCTAACCGGATTTCATGGGTAAGCTGGTCAATTTCCAATAAAAACGAAACCTGCTCCATGATACTTCCACGAGGAAGCTACGAAGGAGGTTGGGATACAGATGTGATCAAACCAACCGGAATTCAAACGCGTGAGTATATCCGCTTTTACAATACAACAGACCGAAATTACGAGAATCTGCGTTAATAAAGCAATTCTTTCGTACCAAAGCAAAATCTAATGAAATGAACATAAAAGCACAATCGAAAATTCCCTGGATCGTTGTGGGTCTGTTGTTTGTCGTAACTGCCCTCAGTTTTCTCGACAGACAGGTCTTGTCCATGTCGATAATCCGCATCAAGGAAGATATCGCCATTTCCGACAGCGATTATAGCTGGATTACCAACGGCTTTATCGCGGGCTATGCCATCATGTTTACACTGGGTGGGGTGTTCATCGATAAATTCGGAACCAAACTAGGATTGGCGCTTTCATTGGCTATTTGGACGGTTGCTTCGGGTCTCCATAGCATTGCTGCCACAGTTTCTGCATTTGTGATATTTCGTTTCATCCTGGGCATCGGTGAAGGTGCCTGTTTTCCGGGGGTTATCAAAGGGGTCATGGAATGGATTCCGGTACAGAAAAGATCGTTGGCAACGGGTATTGCTATCGGTGGTTCTGCCATCGGGGCGGTTATTGCTCCGCTCATGGCTTTGTATCTGCTTGATAGCATAGGTTGGCGATTGATGTTCCTGGTTACACCTGCGATAAGTTTTGTGTGGATTGGCTTTTGGTTGTATTTCAACAACAAGAAAAACTCTGCATACAAGGTGCCGAAACCGCCGGTCAAACTTGATAAACCTGAAAAGAAATACTCTTTTAAAGCTGTTTTAAAAAACCGGAATGCGTGGACATTCATTGGCATGCGCATGTTGTTTGATCCGATTTTTTATTTCCTGATGTTCTGGATACCCAAATTCATGAGTGAAAGTCGCGGTATCTCTTTGGAACTAATCGGAAAGTTGTTCTGGATTCCTTTTTTGATATTAGGTGTCTCAAATATCCTTGGAGGTTTTCTTTCAGACAAGTTGTTTACTAAAACGCAAAGCATCAATAAAGCCAGAAAGATACTCATGGGAATTGCTGCGGTATTTACATTTTCTGTCCTGTTTATTCCCAATGTGGATTCTGCATACGGAGTTATCGCCCTGATTTCACTCTTCTTTTTTGCTCATGGTATCTGGATTACCAACTACTCAACGGCAGTAGGTGATGTTTTCGGCAGCAAAGCGACCTCGACCATGTTCGGTTTAACCGGCACTTTTGGTGCGATATCAGCTTTCATAGTTAACCGGGGCATTGGCTATGTGGTATCAAACTACTCCTATGATCCACTTTGGTTGTGGGCAGGATTGATGTATCCACTGGCCTTCTTGGTTTTGATGGTATTCATCCCGAAAATTAAAAAGCTTGAAACTTTTGAATAAAAAATATCAATATTAACCACATTAGTCAACATAAGTTGTATTTTGTATTATGTGACTGATGTGGTTAAATAAATAAATAAAGCATGAAAAACATAGTAAAAATTGATTATGCCGCACAAGAGGCAAGTGTTCGCCCTAAAATCGGTGTGGTTGGGGTTGGTCACCATACTTACTGGGGACAATTTCCGGGATTACTGGAAGAGATGTATAAGAAACAGGATATCTTCATTGATAAATTGCCTGATTATGTCGATGTTGTTGATTTTGGACTGATTGATGATGCTGAAAAAGCATACAAGGCCGAAAAGGCAATGAAAACTGCCAATCTCGATTTGTTGTTTTGCGACATGGTTACTTACGCTACATCTGGCACTTTTGCGGTGATTATGCGCAACCTGAATATCCCCATCGTGCTGGTAGCTTTGCAACCCTTGCAAGGTCTCGACTACGCGAAAGCGAATACTTTCATGCAACTCATGAATGATGATGTTTGTTCATTGCCCGAATTTGCCAGTGTGGCTCTTCGTTTGGGAAAACCTATTCCTGAAACAATTATCGGTACGCTGTACGATGATCCGGCAGTAGATGTGAAGATTGATGAGTATTGCCGCATTGCGAAAGTCTTGCACGGATTGAAGAATGCACATTTTGGTCATATCGGCCATTCGCTGAATGCCATGCTTGATATGCATTTCGACCCGACCATGTTTACAACCTTCTTTGGATGTCACATCAAAGCCTGTGAAGCCAATGAAATTGTGAAGGAATATGGAGAAGTGACGGAAGAAGAAATAAATGAGGCCAAAGCAAAGATTTTAGGGTTCTTTGATACGCCTGATCCTGTGTCCGATCCCATTTCGATGAAACTGAGGGATGAAGATTTGTATGTGGCCGCAAGGGTTTATGTGGCCCTCGACCATTTTATAACCAATAGCAGGTTGAGCGGGTTGGCTTATTATTATGACGGTCCGGCTGATAGTCTGGAACGTCAGGTGATGACCAATCTCATCGTTGGAAATTCGTTGTTGACGGCGAAAAATATCCCCATGTGTGGAGAATCGGATGTGAAAACATTGATTGCTCTGTTCATCATGGACAGGATGGGCATTGGCGGTAGTTTTGCTGAATTACATCCCGTGGATTTTGAGGGTGATTTTATCCTGGTGGGGCATGATGGTCCTCACAATATCTCCATCGCCGAAGGGAAACCGGTCATCCGCAGTCTGAAAAAATACCACGGTAAGCCCGGCTCTGGTGCCGGTGTGGAATTCAAAATAAAAACCGGCCCAATTACGATGTTGAGCATCAATTCTACTTACGACGGAAAATTCAAATTTGTTATTGCTGAAGGTGAATCCATGGAAGGTCAGATTCCTGCAACGGGCAACACCAATACGAGGGGGAAATTTCAACCCGATATCCGCACATTCCTCACCAACTGGGTAAAAGAAGGTCCAACGCACCATTTTTCACTGGGGATTGGTCATCATGCTTCAACCTTGGTTAAAATTGCGAATTACCTTGGATTGGAATCGGTGGTAGTGACCGACAAAAAATAATTATATTTGAAGAAATTCTGATCATGAAGGTTTTTTGCCATATAACATCCTATCTGCTGATGCTGTTGATTTTTACTAATTGTAAGAATCAACAGCTTTCGGTGGTTGGACTGCAATGTGAATATCTCGAAAGTCCGATAGGTATTGATGATCCTGCTCCGCGATTTACCTGGCAAATTGAAGGTGCATTGGAAGATACTACTGCCATTAGTTTTCAATTGTTGATGGATACAGATAAAAACACATTAAAAATAGGCGAAAATGTGTTTTGGAATTCTGGAATGCTAAAAGACAATAAACAGTTGATGATATATGAAGGTGATGATTTAAAGCCTTTTACTAAGTATTATTGGCGTGTGTTGATTTTTAATCAGTTGGGAAGGCAAATCGCAGTTTCTCCTGTAGCTCATTTCGAAACAGGAATGATGAATGCTTCAAACTGGGCAGGTAAATGGATTTCTGACGGTGAATCTGTTGATTATCGACCGGCATCATATTTCAGAAAAGCGTTTAAGCTGAAGAAAAAGGTAGAGACGGCTCGTGCGTATATCACAGCGGCAGGTCTGTATGAACTTTCTATCAATGGCGAAAAGGTAAGCGATGAAATGCTGAATCCGATGTACACACGGTTTGACAGACGTAACATGTACTCGACTTTTGATATAAGTTCTTTCCTGAAAAACGGACAGAATGTGGTTGGTGTGGAGTTGGGCAACGGATGGTACAATCACCAGTCGACGGCGGTTTGGTTCTTCGATAAGGCTGCCTGGCGCAATCGACCTGCTTTTCTGCTCAATATCAGGGTTAAATATACTGATGGCAGTTCGGAAGTTATTGCTACAGATGCTTCCTGGAAAAGAACTGAAAGCCCCGTCGTATTTAATAGCATCTATACGGCCGAACATTACGATGCCCGTCAGGAGATTCCGGGTTGGAATACAAGTAAAGTGGACGATTGTGACTGGAATAATGCTGTTGAGACGCAAGCTCCTTCTCCGGTTGTTGTGTCGCAACAACTTCGCCCGATTCGTGTAACTTCAGTATTGAAACCTGTTGAAATGCGTAAAATCAATGATAGTAATTATGTTTTTACCTTTCCACGCAATATCGCCGGAATCATTGATTTGAAGGTAAAAGGTAAAAAGGGAACCGTTTTACGAATGGCACATGCCGAGCTGCTGGATAAAGACGGGCTGCCCGACTTGTCAAATATCGATTATCATTTTCGCCCGACCGATGATTCGGATCCATTTCAAACGGACATTTTTATACTGAGTGGAGGTGATGATCATTTTTCACCTAAGTTCAATTACAAAGGTTTTCAGTATGTGGGTATTAGCTCTTCAGAGCCAATAGAGCTGAAGGCTGACAATATCCGGGCATTAGAAATGCACAGCGATGTGCCGCAAAAAGGATTTATTTCTTCTTCCAATCCAACTTTGAATAAAATTTGGGAAGCAACCAACAGCTCATATCTGGCTAATTTATTTGGCTATCCTACTGATTGTCCACAACGGGAAAAGAACGGCTGGACGGGTGATGCCCATATTGCTATTGAAACAGCATTGTATAATTTCGATGCAATTACCATCTATGAAAAGTGGATGAATGACTTTAAGGACGAACAGCGTCAGAATGGTGTGTTGCCATGTATTATCCCTACTTCTGTATGGGGCTACGATTGGGCAAACGGGGTCGACTGGACCAGTGCTGTTGCTATTATTCCCTGGGAAGTTTATCGTTTTTATGGTGATGACCGTTTGCTCCGACGCATGTATGATAACATCAAATCCTATGTTGATTACATTACATCTATCAGTCCTGATAAGCTAACCGATTGGGGGCTGGGCGACTGGATTCCGGTTAAATCGGAAAGCAACAAAAAATTAACCAGTTCATTGTATTATTATACTGATGTGGTGATTTTATCGAAAGCTGCCTCGCTTTTCGGAAAGCAGCAGGATGCACAGTATTACACGCAACTTGCCGATGAAATTAAAGCAGCCATAAATAAAAATTTTCTGAATGAATCAACGGGAATTTATTGTTCCGGCACACAGACAGAGCTCGCTACTGCTTTGTATTGGGGGGTGGTGCCGGAAGTGCTAAAAGCAAAAGTTGCAAAAAACCTGTACGATAAAGTTGCGGCAAATAATTTTCATTTGGATGTCGGTTTGCTGGGCACGAAAGCTTTGCTCAATGCCTTAAGTGAAAATGGATATGCTGAAGCAGCTTACCGTGTTGCCACGCAGGAAACTTATCCTTCCTGGGGCTACTGGATTAAAAATGGTGCAACCACTTTATTTGAGAATTGGAAAGTTGACGTAACCAAAGATGCCTCCCGCAATCACATTATGTTTGGAGAAATTGGTGCGTGGTTTTACAAAGGGATAGGAGGACTGTTTCCTGACGAACAGTATCCCGGGTTCAAACATTTTGTATTGAAACCTCATTTTATTGATTCTCTGGATCATTTTGAGATGAAGCACCGCTCTCCTTATGGCTGGATTAACAGCTGTTGGAAACGCGATGGCAATCGAATAATTTACGAATTGCACATACCGGTCAATAGCTCTGCGACCTTGTATCTTCCTCCTAACAATGAACAAAGTTCGCCTCTGAATCTGAAAGCGGGGAATCATACCATAACATTTACAATTTCGAACAATAATTAATTACAATGGACAATACTTTTTTAACTTCACTCGATTTAACCGTTATCGGAGTTTATCTCGGATTATTAATATTTATCGGATTTTATCTCAAACGCAGGGCATCCAAAAACCTGGAATCCTATCTGCTCGGTGGTAAAACTATTCCCTGGTATATGCTTGGTTTATCCAATGCTTCGGGGATGTTTGATATTTCCGGGACAGTCTGGTTGGTTGCCATCACGGTTATTTACGGGTTGAAGAGTATCTATATCCCATGGCTCTGGCCGGTATTTAATCAAATCTTTTTAATGATCTATCTTTCGGCATGGTTACGCCGTTCTGAGGTAACCACCGGTGCCGAGTGGATTGGCTTTCGCTTTGGAAAAGACAGAGGAGCTGTAACATCACATTGGATTATAGTGGTTTTTGCCATATTGGTTTGTTTGAGCATGTTAGCATACGGATTTATCGGAATGGGTAAGTTCGTGGAAATCTTCTTGCCTTTAAAAGCGATTTTTCCTTCTTTGAGTTTTCTTCCTGATACTTATGTCCCACATGTTTGGGGTATTGTTTTTACCTTATTTGCAGTGTTTTATGCCCTGATGGGTGGGATGATGAGTATTGTCTGGGCGGATGTGGCACAGTATGCCATCATGACGCTGGCAGCCATCGCCATCGCTATCATCGCCATGGTACACCTGGATATTGTAGAGTTCTCTTCGTGGTTGCCGGAAGGTTGGTTTTCTCCCGGATTTGGAACGCACCTGGAGCTCGATTGGACAGGAAAATTTGCTGAGTTTAATACGAAAGTGCAAACGGATGGTTATCAGGTGTTCTCGTTTTTCTTTGGTATGGTGTTGATGAAAGGGATTCTAAGTAGTTTGGCTGGTCCCGCTCCAACATTTGATATGCAGAAAGTGCTGTCTACAAAATCTCCCCGTGAAGCATCGTTGATGAGCGGTTTTGTTTCTGTGGTTTTGTTACCTGTCCGTTATTTGATGATTGCCGGAATCTCTGTTATCGGCTTGATCATTTATGACCAGATCCGTGATCAGATTACCATCAATGGTTTAGTTGACTTTGAACTGGTGCTGCCGGCTGTTATTGCACATCCCTGGATACCGGCCGGACTGGTGGGGCTTATTCTTGCGGGTTTGCTGGCGGCATTTATGTCGACTTTTGCAGGTACTCTGAACGCTGCTCAGGCTTATATCGTGAATGATATCTACATCAAATATATTAAACCGGAGGCAACTGCCAAACAATCGAACAATGCGAACTTAATTGTGGGTATGGTCGTGGTGGTGGTAAGCATTCTTTTCGGGGTGTTGGCGCAAAATGTAAACAGCATCCTGCAATGGGTAACCGGAGCATTATACGGAAGTTACATCGCTGCCAATATCCTGAAATGGCACTGGTGGAGGTTTAACAGCAAGGGTTTTGCCTGGGGAATGGTTGGGGGATTAATCCCTGCGCTTATTTTACCTTATGTGCCGGTTGTTAATGAAGTACTTCCTTTGTACTATTTCCCCATCATTCTTGTTTTTTCACTGATAGGTTGTATTTGGGGAACCTACTCTGCTCCTGCTACCGACATGGATGTGTTGAAAAAATTTTATGCTAAGACCCGTCCCTGGGGTTATTGGAAACCGGTACATGATTTGGTGGTTGCAGAACAACCTGGTTTTAAGAAAAACACTGCTTTCGGCAGGGATATGGTCAATGTCGCAACCGGCATCATCTGGCAAACGGCGTTGGTAGCTGCTCCTGTTTACCTGGTTGTTAAACAATATAGTTCTCTGGCTATCGCACTGATGATTGTAGGTGTTGGTACGGTAATCCTCAAAAAGAACTGGTACGATAAACTGGAAGATTAATTTATTTGTTGTTAAGATTGGGTGAAAAAATCCCCCAGCAATAAACTGCCGGGGGATATTTCTTTTTTACAAACTCTCTCCAAAATCTTCTTTAAACTTAGCTACCAGCTTTTGCGGCCAGTCGCTTGTAGGTTCGAGTTTACCCATGAAGAAGCGTAATACCGGAGGTTCGTAGTTGAATTTCAATCCGCCAATCAGATTGCGGTTTTCGTATAACCAGGTAAGGCGGTCTTCCACGTATTTGATTTGCGAAAGAGTGAATACACGACGAGGAACCGCTAAACGCAATAACTCCATATCAGCATAAGTTTCATTGCCGTATTCATCGCGTTGGTTCGAGATTGAGCCCCGTTCCATGCCACGAACTCCTGAAATCAGAAATAGCGCTGCTGCCAGTGCGCCTGCGGGATATTGTTTTTGGGGAATATGCGCACAGATCTGCATCGCATCCAGGTGAACTCCAAGTACACCTGCAGGTCGAATAACCGGAATTTGTTTTTTATGTAATTCTTCTACCAGATATTTAATGAAAGTCGGACTTTGACTAATTATGGTTTCATCCAGTGTTTCATATAAACCAACTGCCATGGCTTCTACCTCCCGGATCGACATACCACCATACGTGAGGAATCCTTCATACAAAGGAACTAAAGCCTCAAGTTCTCTGAATATCTCCATGCTATCGGTACAGATGCCTCCCCCACGTGAAGAACTCAGTTTACGGGCAGAGAAATAGCATAAATCAGCCAGACCTGTCATCGTACGCATCACGGTTCCCATATCGGAATCTTTGAATTCTTCTTCTCTCTGAATTACCAGATAAGCATTTTCTCCTAGCAAACTACAGTCAAGTACTAATCTGATGCCGTATTTATCAGCAACAGCACGTACATCGCGCAGGTTTTGTACTGAAAAAGGTTGCCCTCCAATTAAATTGGTGGAAGCTTCCATTCGTATAAAAGGGATATTTTTAGGACCATGTTGCCGAATGATTGCATCCAGCTTTTCAATATTCATATTTCCTTTGAAAGGATGTTCTGAGTTAATGACGTAAGCTTCATCGTATAGTAATTCTACAATTTGTCCCCCTTTATCAGTAATATGGGCCATGGCGGTAGTGAAGTGATAATTCATTGGAACCAGACTCCCTTTGTGTACATAAGCAACAGAGATGATATTCTCAGCAGCACGTCCTTGGTGTACAGGCAGAAGGTGCTTTTTACCTAAAACATCCTCCACTGCTTTTTGCAGACGAACGAAACTTTGAGAACCTGCATAAGCATCATCAGCCTGCATCATGGCTGCAAGTTGATTGTCACTCATGGCATTGGTGCCTGAATCGGTCAGCATGTCTAAGAACACATCTTTGGTACTTAACTGGAAAGTGTTAAAACCACCCTCATAAAGAGCTTCTAAACGACGTTCAATGGGAACAAGGTGAAGTTTCTGCACAATACGGGCTTTGTGCAACTCAAGCGGCAGATTTTCACCGCTATAGAATTTGATTTCTTGCATAGCTATAAAAAATATGAATGTTTAATGATTGAATTTTCTCAAAAAGAAAGAGTGCCTGTTTTACAAGCACTCTGTATTAAAAATAGACATACTATTTAAAATTCAAAGTCTTTCGATTACAAAGGTATAAAATTTTTTACTTTTTGTATACAAATTCTGATATTTTGTAAATTTTTATCTTTTTGTGATGTCGATCAATAAATCTTCTATTAATTGTTGTGTCTGCCGGTAATTGCCAATTGAGTTATTTACCATAATGCAAAATATCCATTCATGGTTTTTATAAAATATATAGCCAGTATAAGATCTTACTCTGGAGATGGTTCCGCTTTTAGCAAACACTTTTCCGGCAAGAGATGTGTTTGTTAAAAATCCAGTAATTGAACCTGTTTTCCCTGCTATTGCCAAACTGTTGAAGAATACCTCTTTGTGTTTACTTTTCTTGTACATGTATTCCATGATGTTGGTCAGAAAAGCGGCTGAAACGGAATTAGCCGGACTTAATCCGGATCCGTCGTACTGATAAAGCTGGTTGGTGTCCATTCCTCTTGTTTTCCAAAAATTGCGGATGATATCGACCGACCGTTTGTTTGTGGCAACGGCATCTCTGCTCAGACTGAGGGATTTGAATACCTGTTCGGCATAGAAGTTATTGCTTTTTTCATTGATTTCTTTGACAATCTGGCTCAATGGGGCGGAATAATGTGTGTAAAGCGGGGTTCTGACCACCGTGCTCGTTGGAAAAGTAAAACCCGAAGCCGGCATTGGAACCGGTGGAGACAAGATTTCAATTTTTTGATCAGAAAGTGTTTTGTGTAAGGCCTGAGCAAGCGCCAGTCCTGGGTCGGGTAGTTCTGCCATGACCACGAAGCCGGGTTTGTTAGCCGGAATCTCACCCCGTACCGAACGCTGCATGCTTTTCGGCGAACCGTAGAAGTAAGCACTGTCGAAACTGATTCTGCTGCTTAGCAGGTTGTTCTCTATTGTTAATCCTTCGAGTTGAGGATTTAAATTGACGATTTCAGGAGTTGTGCCGACAGCACCCGATTTGAACGTTACCCGAATCGTATTGTCGAGATAAGCTAACGCGTAAATCCCGGGGGCATAATAGTTGCCGATATCATCCCAGGTCCATTTGGGATTAGCGCCTTCGTTGTCGAATTTGCTTTCATCCGGGATAATGCTGCCGTTGATTCGAGTTATGCCGGCTGCTTTAATGGCCTCCACCCATTTGGATAGGAAATGAGGGTCTCCTAATTTGGAGGAACCTAATGTCGGGTCTCCGCTACCGATGATAAACAGGTTGCCATTTAATGTTCCAGTTGCGTCAATCTTACCATCATAAGCCAGCAAAGTCTCATACCGATAATCCGAACCGAAAATTTCCAGCGCAGTCGCAGTAGTTACAACTTTCATGGTCGATGCAGGAACAGTGGCGTTGTTTGCCCGGTAACTGTGTAGTTCCTTTCCTGTTTTCAGGTCTTTAACCATTAGGCTGATGTTGGCATTTTTCAGCAGGGGATTGTTGACAAAATTATCCACCGGGTTTTGAGCATAAAGGTGGCTGCTGACAATAATTTGCAGGAATAATAACAGAAGGAGGAGTCTTTTTTTCATTGGCTTTTTTTGAGTAGTGCAAAGTTAAAAGTTTTATTTGTAAAAAAAAGCTGCCACATTATAGTTTGTGACAGCTTTCTGCTTTGGCATAAAACCTATAAATTACGCATTCGGCCTTTCTTCTTTCGGAGGTCTTGGCAACAAGGCCTTGCGTGAAAGTTTGAATTTACCCGTTTTCGCATCGATATCCAGCAACTTCACTTCGATCATGTCGTTTTCCTTGATACCTGAAGCTTCCATGGTTTCGATGCGTTTCCAGTCGATTTCGGAGATGTGTAGCAAACCTTCTTTGCCCGGCATGAATTCCACGAAACAGCCGTAAGGCATGATGGATTTCACTTTGGCAGGATAGATTTCGCCGACTTCCGGAATGGAAATGATGCCTTTGATTTTGGCAACAGCAGCATCGATGGCGGCTTTGTTGTTGGCGGCAATTTCAACACGACCCTGATCGCCGATTTCTTCAATCGAGATTACAGCGCCTGTTTCAGCCTGCATACCCTGGATGATTTTTCCACCAGGGCCGATTACCGCGCCAATCATCTCTTTCGGAATGAACATCACGATGATTCTCGGAGCATGCGGTTTCAAATCTTCACGAGGCTCAGCCAGTGTTTCCTGAATTTTACCTAAGATGTGCATACGACCTTCTTTCGCCTGACTCAATGCTTTTTCCAGAATCTCATACGACAAACCATCTACTTTGATATCCATCTGCGTAGCGGTAATACCGTCTTTGGTACCGGTTACCTTGAAGTCCATATCGCCTAAGTGGTCTTCGTCTCCTAAAATATCAGACAAAACGGCAAAGTTTTTTCCTTTATTTTCTGAAATGAGTCCCATCGCGATACCAGAAACCGGTTTCTTGATGGTTACCCCTGCATCCATCAGCGCCAGTGTACCGGCACAAACAGTTGCCATGGATGACGAACCATTCGACTCAAGGATATCAGATACGACACGTACCACATAAGGATAGTTTTCCGGAATCATCGGTTTCAACGCGCGGAAAGCTAAGTTTCCGTGACCGACCTCACGACGGCCAACGCCTCTTGAAGGGCGTGCTTCACCGGTCGAAAATGGCGGGAAGTTATAATGTAACAAGAATCTTTCTTTTCCCTGATTCAGCGCTTCGTCCACGATCTTTTCGTCTTGTTTTGTTCCTAGGGTTACGGTGGTCAATGACTGTGTTTCACCACGGGTGAAAATAGCTGAACCATGTGCGCCCGGCAAGTAATCCACTTCCGACCAAATCGGACGGATTTCAGTTGTTTTGCGGCCATCGAGACGTTTACCTTCATCTAAGATAGAACGGCGCATGGCTTCTTTTTCTACTGCATGATAGTACCTGTCAATCAGACCTTTTTTGGCCTCGGCCACTTCGGGTTCGAGTGAAGCTACATATTCAGCCTTAACAGCTTCAAAGTTCTCCACCCGTGAATGTTTGTCTGTATTACAAGCTGTAGCTAATGCATAGGCTTTCGCGTAAGTTTTGTCCCAGATGTCTTTTTTCAGATCTTCATCGTTTTCTTCATGACAGTATTCCCGTTTTTTTGTTTTGCCAACGGCTTCCATCAGGTCAAGCTGAACCTGGCAGTGTACTTTGATTGCTTCATGAGCCACTTTCATCGCAGCCAGCAAATCTTCTTCGCTGACCTCTTTCATCTCACCTTCCACCATCATGATGTTGTCGAGTGTGGCGGCAACGATG
>JAQWCZ010000225.1 GCA_028705705.1 Paludibacter sp. | reverse complement strand
CTGGAAAGTATGCTTCACCGGTCCGGTCATAACATCCCTTCCCACGAAATCCAACTGAAATACCGAGTTGGCGTCATCGCGCAATGAACGGGAAACCGAACGGCGACGCATGTTGTATTGTCCCGGATAAGCATTCAGCAGGGTAGCCATGGAAGTCGAAGTGTTGTCAAGCTGATAGTTGGAAGCAAACCACGAAGCCCGCAGACTGTATTTTTCTGAAAGCTGACGCACGAAACGCGCTGCGTAAGTTGTGGTAATGTTGTTGGCATTGTCCGATTCAAAGCCTAAGAATTTATCGTAGGGCATCTCGTATAAAGCATTTACCGAGTCCGGACCCAGGTTTACGGTACTGGTGTAAGGCGTGCGGTTGTCGTTCAGGTAGTCCATTTCCAGCACGATCATCGTCCTGGGATTTGGCTGCCAGGCCAGTGATGGATTCAGATAAACGCGGTCGGAGCTAATCACCGGACGGTAATTGTCAGCACGCTCGAAAGCGCCGTTGACCCTGAACGCGATTGTTTTCTCGCGGTTCAGTACCGTCTGCATATCGAAAGTGGGACGGAAATACCCCCAACTACCGGCACGCAGCGAAACATCCCCGGTATGGATGAACTTCGGCGTTTTGGTTACCACGTTAATCACGCCACCCGGACTGCCCAGATCATTCCCGATGCCCTGGGTGATGGCAGCAGAGCCTTTGATGACCTGCACACTTTCCACGCCCTGCATCTCGGTAAGCGCCGAAGCTGTACGGTGGTCAGAGTCAAGACGCACTCCGTTTTTCACGATGGGTACTCCCCGGTATCCGCGGGTAGATAAACTCTCACGTACCCCACCATGAGAACCGAACAAGGTTATGCCGGGCACATTGCGCACGGCTTCCGTTACGGTAAGCACACCCAGTTCAGTCAGCGCTTTTTCCGAAATAACCGAGATACTCTGAATCTGTTCCGAAGGGCGCAATGGCATGCGGGTGATGGCATCTAATTTCTCCGGTTGTTTGTGACGTTCCCCGAACACCTCTACATCTTTCAGGTGGGTATTGGGGATCATTTGCATGACCAATTGATCTTCTTTGTTCTTTTTCGGATCAATCTTTTGAATGTAAGGTTCATGACCGATGAAGTTAGCGACCAAAGTCAGTTCACGATCAGCAGGCACCGGAAGCGAAAAGCTCCCTTCATTATCGGTAGTTACACCCGTTTTGAGTTCCTGCACCATCACCGTAGCGGCAATCAGCGGATTGCCATCCGTATCGATGATTTTACCTTTGATGGTGAGTGCAACAGTATTTAGACTTATAAATAAGCTGGTAACAAGTAGAAAAGTGGATATGAATTTTTGCATTGTAAACATGTTTTTTAGAATCACGATGCAAAATTCGGGGAAAATGCAAAGCGAAAAAATCACTAATTATAATGAATTTTTAAAAAAGAGTATAGCGTGTTGTTGGTAGAAGGGAGGGGCGAGTTATTCCCAGACCTGTCAGGTTTTAAAAACCTGACAGGTCTAATGTAGTTTAATTACGACTGGGGTTATATAGTAAGAAAATAATCAAACCCGAAACGCTTTTGCCTTTTGTTCTATTTCTGAAGGTGATATTTTGTATTGAGTTGCCAGTTTTCTCCAGGATAAAATAGCTTTTGTTACTTCCTCTTTTATTTCTGCGGCACGTTTGTTGAATAGCAAATAGTAAGGAGCAGTTTTCATAACCAATTACTCAAAATCAGGTTCTTCAGTGTTTCCCAAGGTGAATACAGCGATATCAAAGAGCAAAATCATAATCAACTGTCAATCAGCTTATTTTAAGTGGACAGTAATGAAAAGCACTCTAAATGATGACTTAAATCTGAATGGAAAAACTATGTCTTTTTGTATAATATCAAACATTTCAAAATGCAAAAATGCTCTTACTGTCAACTGTTTTTTGTCCTCAAGACCTTCAATAAAACTCAAAAAGCAACAGAATACTATGCTCCTCCCATAGTATTCGGTTCCGTTCAACACTGTTTTATTCACCATTTTCGTCTGCTCGTTAAATAAATTTAGTTTTTATTTGCATTTTTAACGGTTTTAATTAACTTTGGCTCATAAAACTGATGAATAAAACACAAAGATGTTAGCATTCAGTGGTGAAAACACAACAACAGTCCGCAACAATAACAAAAACGATAAATAAAAATGAAGTGCAAAATGTTAAAATTAAGTACCGTACTCTTGTTAGGACTTGGACTAACAGGATTACAAGCACAAACAAGTGCTAACGCCACAGGCGGTGATGCTTCGGGTGGCGGAGGCTCGGCGAGCTATTCCATAGGACAAGTTGTTTATACAACGAACACAGGCACAAATGGTTCTGTGGCACAAGGGGTGCAACAACCGTATGAAATTTTGGTAGTAACGGCGATTGAAGAAACCAAAGGAATAAAACTTTCGGTTATGGCATATCCAAATCCCACTACCGATTATCTTACATTGGAAATTGATGCTTCGGCTACGCTCACCATCCAATCAATGATGTATCAGTTGTATGATATGCAAGGAAAACATTTACAAAGCCAAAAAATAACAGGCTTCCAAACAAGTATTGCTATGGGCAATCTTGTCCCTGCAACGTATTTTGTTAAAATAGTTCAAGACAACAAAGAAGTTAAGATATTTAAAATCATTAAAAACAAAAACCAATGAAAAGAGTATTTACATTTTTTGCAGCAGTTTTATTTACGGCAACACTTTGGGCACAAAGTCCTGAAAAAATCAGTTACCAAGCAGTAATCAGAAACAGTAGTGGTGTTTTGGAAACAAACACACAAATCGGGATGGAAATAAATATCCGTCAAGGTTCTGTATCGGGAACCGTGGTTTACACCGAAACTCAAACACCAACAACTAATGCCAATGGTTTGGTAAGTATCGAAATAGGTGGCGGTGCAGGCTTTAATACAATAGATTGGTCGGCAGGGCCTTATTTTATTGAAACAAAAACCGACCCTGCAGGTGGCACAAATTACACCATTACAGGCACAAGCCAGTTGTTAAGCGTACCTTATGCTTTGCACGCAAAAACGGCAGAAACTGTTAGTGGAGGAATAACCGAAACTGACCCTGTGTTTACCGCATGGGATAAAAATTACAACGATTTAATCAACAAACCAACAATAGACGGCTCAGAAACCAAAGTAACAGCAGGAACAAACGTAACCGTAACCGGTAGCGGAACAACTGTAAACCCTTATGTGGTAAATGCAAACGGAGTGCCAACTCTTACTATTGGACAAGCTTACCAAGGAGGCATTATATTCTGGTTAGATGCCACTGGTCAGCATGGTTTAATTGCAGCCACTGAAGACCAAGGAGGAGAACGATGGTGGAATGGAACAGATCGTTTCACTGGTACTGATGGCGATGGATTATATGCAGGTGCAATGAATACAGCAATGATAATAGCTACACAAATGGCAGATAACCAAAGAGGAAATTTTGCCGCAAAAGTTTGTGCAGATTATTCAGTAACAGATGGGGGTATTATCTATGGCGACTGGTACTTGCCATCAAAATATGAGCTGAATTTATTATACCAACAAAAAACTGCGGTTGGCGGTTTTGCTAGTGGCAGTTTTGAAAGTGCCACCTATTGGAGTTCTACCGAGACCTATAGCAGCAGCGCTTGGATACAGTACTTCGATGATGGCAGCCAGTCCATCAGCACCAATAAGGTCTACCCATTCAGAGTACGTGCTGTTCGAGCTTTTTAACTATTTATCGCGAAGCGGTCGAATTTTTGAAAATATACATTTTTATTTAGCTAATATGCAGCTAAGTAATTAAAAATGAAAGAAAATTGTGGGTGTGAGTTAAAATTATGAAAATTTATTTTTAAGTTTGCAAAATGAAAAAACTACGGATGTAAAGTTGACCGGATTGTCTGATACTGATGCGTGTAAAGGGTACTTTCTCTTGGGTTGCGCGTGGGGTGATGGTTGTTGACTTATCAAACTCGCACGATAGATATGGTATATAGGCTTAATGACAGCTTTAAGCTGACGAAATAGATACTAGAAATAAAATATCAATAAACAGCTTTAATCACAGTGTCTCATTA
>JAQWCZ010000224.1 GCA_028705705.1 Paludibacter sp. | reverse complement strand
AAGTCCGAGTTTTTCTGCAACCTGTGGACCAACCTGGGCGGTATCGCCATCGATAGCCTGTCGACCACAAATGATTACGTCCACTTTGCCAATTTTACGAATGGCAGCCGCAAGGGCATAAGAAGTAGCGAGGGTATCCGAACCGGCAAATTCACGTCCGCTCAACAGATAACCTCCGTCGGCTCCGCGGTACATACTTTCACGGATAATTTCGGCAGCACGGGCAGGTCCCATTGTTAGCACATGAACCTGTGCACCATCAACTTTTGATTTTAAACGAAGTGCCTGTTCGAGTGCGTTGAGATCTTCCGGATTATAGATGGCAGGAAGCGCGGCGCGGTTGACCGTTCCGTCGGCTTTCATGGCATCTTTCCCAACATTACGCGTATCGGGCACTTGTTTTGCAAGCACAACAATATTAAAACTCATTTTGCGTATCTTTATGGTTAATAAAAAAATTATTTCATATAAATGAACAGGCTCCAATTTCGCCCAAAAGGAGTGTGTCGACCGGTTTGTATAAAACCCGCACAAAAATAGCAGTTTTTATTTAACCTGCAACAAAAACCTGCACAGAATTTTAAAAATGTGCAAAAAAAGAGTGTTGTTGCCACCAGAGCTGTCGCTTCAGAATAGAAGATGTTTGTTAAAAAGATGGTGCGGCGAAATTGCTTCTTCTCATACATAATCTGTCATTACAAACGAGTGCAACAAAATGAGGGATATTGAGTACAGTTGCAGTGAGTGAAAATGATTCCTTCAGTAGAAACACAACGCGGGACTTTTCACAAAGTCCCGCGTTGTAAATAGGTATTAGTTTTTTTAAGGTATAAAAAAGATTGTGTTGTTTAGTTAACGCTTGCAAAGAAAAGCTGAATTTTGTTTCAAAACAAATGAAAAAATATGTTTTACAACCTGTTTTTTGCGTTTTATGCTCGAAAGCATACTTTTTTTGATAAAAAATACTAAATATATTGTTTTGCAAAAAAGCTGTATCTTTGTTCGGCAAAATTAACATGCAATGATAAGAAATTTTTTTTTATTACTGATAATTGCTTCGCTTTTTTCTTGTAAACAACAGGCAAAACCTCTTGCTGTAAGCGAGAGTACTGTTGATGTACCAGTTTTTTCTGCTGACTCAGTATATCAATATATACAGAGACAGGTTGATTTTGGTCCGAGGGTGCCAAATTCTTCAGCTCACAAGGATTGTGTAGCATACCTGGCTACTTCGCTCCGAAGTTTTGGGGCAGATGTAACAGAACAGCGGGTTAAACTGACAGCCTTCAACGGAGATGTGCTCGATGCGGTAAATATTATTGGATCCTTTAACCCTGGTTCTTCTCAGCGGATTTTACTTTTTGCACATTGGGATAGTCGCCCCTGGTCTGACCATGATCCTGATCCGAAGAACTATAACAAACCAGTGTTGGGTGCCAATGATGGAGCCAGTGGGGTAGGAGTTTTGCTCGAGATTGCACGTCAGATAGGTATGAACTCGCCTCGTTTAGGTGTTGATATCATTTTCTTCGATGCGGAAGATTACGGTGCGCCGGAGAGCTACAGGGGATATGTTAATGATTCCTGGTGTTTGGGTTCCCAGCATTGGGCTAAAAATCCGCATGTAAAAGGTTATCAGGCAAGGTTTGGAATTTTACTGGATATGGTGGGTGCAAGAGGTGCTAAATTTTACAGAGAACAAATTTCTGACTATTATGCCCGTAATGTAGTGGATAAAATATGGAATACTGCGGCCAACATGGGTTTTGATAAGTTTTTTATCAATAAGGCAGGAGGTTCGGTTACGGATGATCATCTGTATGTCAACCAGATTGCAGGTATTCCAAGCGCAAATATTATACAGTATGATCCCCAAAGTGAAAAAGGCTTTGGAGATTATTGGCATACAGTAAATGATAACATGAGTAATATAGATAAGGAAACTTTGTTTGCTGTTGGTACAACGGTGATGCATGTGGTTTATATGGAAAAATAGCAGTATGAAATACAAAAAGATAGCAGTAAAAATCGGAAGCAATGTCCTGACCAGATCGGATGGAACACTGGATATCACCCGGATGTCGGCTTTGGTAGATCAGGTGGCTGCTCTTCATAAAAAAGGAGTGGAAATTGTGCTCATTTCCTCCGGGGCTGTGGCTTCGGGAAGAAGTATCATGGGGGTGTCGAAGAAGATGGATGTGGTAGATCAACGCCAGCTCTTTTCGGCAGTCGGACAGGCTAAACTGATTAACCATTACTGGGATCTGTTTCGGGAGCATGGAATTACGGTGGGACAGGTACTCACCATGAAAGAAAACTTCGGAAGTCGCCGGCATTACCTTAATCAACGTAATTGCATGCAGGTAATGCTCGATAATCAGGTGATTCCGATTGTGAATGAGAACGATACCGTTTCGGTTTCAGAATTAATGTTTACTGATAACGATGAATTATCGGGACTGATTGCCTCGATGATGGATATGGAAGCGCTAATTATATTGAGTAACATTGACGGCATTTACAATGGTTCTCCCGACTATCTGGATTCGAAAGTAATACGAGAAATCAGGAAAGGAGAAGATGTATCTGATTTCATTCAATCTTCGAAATCATCCTTCGGAAGGGGAGGTATGGCAACTAAAACATCCATTGCCCGTAAAATTGCGGATGAAGGAATTGAAGTCTATATCGCCAACGGCAAAAAGGATAATATCCTGATCCAATTGTTGGATGACAAATCGGATGTGGTTTGTACGCATTTTGTAGCTTCTTCGGATACCGTTTCTTCTGTCAAAAAATGGATAGCGCATAGCCAGGGTTTTGCCAAAGGCGAGATACATGTAAATGAAAATGCCGCCAAAGCGCTGACCGGAGAAAAAGCAGTCAGTTTGCTTCCTGTCGGAGTTACGGCAATCTCAGGAGAATTTGAAAAAGATGATATAGTAAAGATTATTGATGAAAGTGGGAAGTCGCTGGGTGTTGGTAAAGTGCAGTACGACAGTGAAAAAGCCCGTGAATTAATCGGTAAAAAGAATCAAAAGCCGATTGTGCATTGTGATTATTTGTATTTGGAATAACTATGTTTCTCATGTGACTTATGTGGTTAAAAATTTAAATTATGAACTGGAAACAAACCTCCCTTATTGCTTCGCGTACCTTAAATTTAGTGATCGACGACACAATCAATCAGGTATTACTTGATCTGGCTAATGCTGCTATTACCAATACCGATCGTATTCTGACTGAAAATGCCAGAGATCTAGCCATGATGGATCAATCGAATCCGATGTATGACCGTTTGTTGTTAAACAAAGAACGTATCGAAGGCATCGCAGCCGATATTCGCAATGTGGCAAGTTTGCCTTCTCCGCTTGGGAAAGTGAAAATGGAAACTGAGCGTCCCAATGGTATGAAAATTAGGAAAGTTAGTGTGCCTTTTGGGGTGATTGGAATTATATATGAAGCTCGTCCGAATGTTAGTTTTGATGTGTTTTCTCTGTGTCTTAAATCAGGAAATGCCTGTGTACTCAAGGGTGGAACAGATGCATATAATTCAAATAAAGCCATCGTGGAGTTAATTCAACAAGTGTTGGAAAAACATGGTTTGGATAAAAATATCGTGACTCTACTTCCTGCAGGAAGAGAAGCTACCGCTGAATTGATGAATGCCGTGGGTTATGTGGATTTGATTATTCCGCGGGGAGGGAAAGGACTGATTGAGTTTGTCCGCGACAACTCCCGCATCCCTGTGATTGAAACCGGTGCCGGTATTTGTCACACCTATTTTGATGAATTTGGAGATGTTGAAAAAGGAAAATCAATCATTTTCAATGCAAAAACACGACGGGTAAGTGTATGTAATGCACTGGATTGTTTGGCAATACACGCATCAAGACTGAAGGATTTACCTGTTTTATGTGCAAAATTAGCAGAGAAGAACGTGATTATTTATGCTGATGAGCCATCTTATGTTGTTTTAAAAGATAATTATCCATTTTTAGAACATGCTGTTGCGGAAAGTTTCGGAACGGAATTTTTAGACTATAAAATGTCGGTTAAAACCATTTCGTCTATTACGGAAGCCGTTGACCACATTTCTATTAACAGCTCCAAACACAGTGAATGC
>JAQWCZ010000223.1 GCA_028705705.1 Paludibacter sp. | reverse complement strand
AAGATCGTTTCAGATGTCACAAGTTTGGCTTCGACGACTTGGTCATGGAACTTGCTTGTGGACTCCATAATTTGAGAGTTTCGCTGAATTACAGCGATATATAATATTAATCGAAATAATGTCTAATGTATATAAAAAAAATTCGGAAATAAGTTAAACATCAAAGACTTTTATGACGCTGTAAGCTACAACACCAATTTCAAGTCAAAAATTCACAATAAGTCAACTGAAGATAATCATTAAAAACTTTTCAACAATTAAAATTTAGTCCGAAAAAGCTAAATTAAAATCATTATATTTGCAGAACAAAGAAGCAGCGTATTATTCATGGAGAATTTCATTGTATCGGCCCGAAAATATCGTCCGGCTACCTTTAACTCGGTAGTTGGTCAAACTGCATTAACAACCACACTGAAAAATGCTATCCAGAGCAACCATTTGGCACATGCCTATTTGTTTTGTGGTCCGCGTGGTGTTGGTAAAACAACCTGTGCACGTATTTTTGCAAAAACCATCAATTGTGAACATCTTTCTACTGAAGGTGAAGCCTGTAATCAATGTGAATCCTGCGTTTCTTTCAACGAACAGCGTTCGTATAATATTCATGAGTTAGATGCAGCATCCAATAATGGTGTGGATGATATCCGTTCACTCATTGATCAGGTACGAATTCCGCCTCAAATAGGTAAATATAGTGTGTATATCATAGATGAGGTGCACATGCTTTCTCCGGGTGCTTTCAATGCCTTTTTAAAAACCCTGGAAGAACCGCCTGCTCATGCCATTTTTATTCTTGCAACAACTGAAAAGCATAAAATAATCCCAACCATCCTTTCCCGTTGTCAGATTTATGATTTTAACAGAATCACCGTTGCTGATACGGTAGCACATCTGAAATATGTAGCCGAAAAAGAGGGTGTGAATATCGACGAAAACGCACTGAATATTGTCGCACAGAAAAGTGATGGCGGAATGCGGGATGCGCTTTCTATTTTTGATCAATTGGTCAGCTTTTGCGGCAATCAAATCACTTATCAGGATGTTATCAGTAATCTGAATGTGCTGGATTATGATTATTACTTTCGCCTGGTTGAAGCATTTTTGAAAGGAGATGTGACTAATGCGTTGCTCATTTTCAACGAGGTGTTGAATAAAGGCTTTGATGCACATCACTTTGTCTCTGGACTTAGCACACACCTGCGTGATTTGTTGGTATGCAAGGATCCTCAAACCATTATCCTGATGGAAGTGGGTGCCGACATAGGCAAACATTACCAACAACAGGCACAACTTTGTCCGGTTGATTTCCTTTTCCAGGCACTGAAGCTAAATAACGACTGTGACCTCAGTTACCGAATCAGTAACAACAAGCGATTATTGGTAGAACTTACCCTGATTCGGATCTGTCAGTTGACAGATGAAAAAAAAAAATCCATAACTGAGGAAGAACAATCACCACTTAAATCAATTGCTGTTGAAGCAACTCAGGTGCCGACTGAGACAAAAACGAGTCCTGCCTCCCCGATTCCGGTTGTACAAAAAAAACCGGAACCAAAACCTGCAGCTCAACACCAGGTTTCGTCAACCGTAAAACCAGATATTAACAGGAATACTCGCCCTGTTTCCATTTCAATTTCTCCTATGCTGAACAAACAACAAAACGCAGCAAAAGAATCGAAGCAAACATCAGAAGGACTAACAGATCTGCAAGAACCTTATTCCAACACAGCATTTGAAAGAGCCTGGAAAGGCTATATTCAACTAATTCCGAAAATTGTGAGCGTAGTGAGTTACATCAACAACAACAAGCCAGTAAAAATTGAAGAGCATACTTACGAACTCACCTTTACCAACATTTTTCAGGAGGCTGATTTCAAAAAGGAATTGGGTAATATTTGCATCCACCTGAGAAAAGAACTAAAGAACTCTAACATTCAATTCGTTACTAAGGTTGTTGAAATAGCAGAAAAAGACAAGAGAAACAATCCTGAAGATATCTACAGAAAGATGGTGGAGCAAAATCCGGCTTTAAACATTCTTAAAAAAAATCTGAATTTGGAAATTGATTAGTATTATTTTCGCCAGAAAGCCGGGGTGAAAAGCACCAGTACTGTAAACAGCTCAAGGCGGCCTAACAGCATCATAAAAGAAAGAAACCATTTACTAAAATCAGGAATAGCAGAAAAATTACCGGCCGGTCCAACTGTTCCCAATCCGGGACCTACTCCCCCCAGACAAGTAATCAACCCTCCAATCGATTCCTGAAAAGGCATACCGGAAAGTGCTAGTATGAAAATTCCAAAAGCAATCGTAATTAAATACAACATGACAAATGCCAGTATCTTTGTTATGACATCCTCATTCACAAGACGACCATTATATCTAACAGGAACAACTGCACTGGGATGAAGCAATTTCTTAAGCTCATAATAACAATATTTGACCACAATTACAATCCTGATCATTTTTATTGCGCCACTTGTTGAACCGGCTGATGCACCGATAATCATGGCAATTAGTAAAAGAACCCAAGTAAATGTTTTCCAATACATGTAATCAGCCGTGGCAAATCCTGTAGTTGTCATTACGGCAGTCACGTTAAAAAACGCATCTCTCCATGCTTTCTCAAGATGCTCAAAAGAGATGGGAGTTGAGAAATCACATAGAGAAACCATCACAATAAGGGTAAATGAAAATAAGGTAATCAAATAATATTTTAGCTCTTCATCCTGAAAAACTTTTCTGAATTTATTTTTAAACCCGAAATAATACAAGCTAAAATTCACCCCGGCTAAAAGCATAAAAATGGCAATTATATACTGAATATAAGGAGATTCCCAATAGCCTACACTAGCCTGCTTAGTTGAAAACCCCCCGGTTGCAACTGTACCAAAAGAATGACATATAGCATCGAACCAACTCATACCACCTAACCTGAGTAGAATTGATTCTGAAATTGTCAAAATGATGTAAATTAAAAATAAACGTTTTGCAGTCTCATTGATTTTAGGGTGTATTTTATCTTTGGTCGGGCCGGCAGATTCAGCAGCAAATAATTGTGCACCACTTACCCCAAACACAGGTAATAAAGCCAGAGAAATCACAATGATTCCCAAACCACCTATCCAGTGAGTAAGACTCCTCCAGAATAACATACTATGTGACAATTCTTCGATATTATTCAGAATAGAAGCTCCGGTGGTGGTAAATCCTGAGATTGTTTCAAAAAAAGCATCAGTAAAAGAAGGAATACTACCAGATATCCAGAAGGGTAATAATCCGAACAGAGAAAAAACAATCCATATAAACGTTACAATTAATGAACCTTCTCTCCTATCAAGCATGGGAATAGCACCTCTCCCTGCCAAAACACCCGCAATACCCATAAGAAAGGAAATTCCGGCAGTGATAAGAAAGTAATATCCATCATATTCCTTATAAAGCAGAGCAACCAAAGCGGCTGATAACAAGGCAAATGTTTCAACCAACAACAAAACTCCAAAAAACCTGAAAATCAACCTATAATTAAAGTCTTTATTAATTGACATGTGTGTTAATTTAGTTAAAGTTTATTTTTTCCAGAAAATCGGCGTGAAAATAATTAATACGGTAAATACTTCCAATCTTCCGATAAGCATCACGAAAGAAAGAAACCATTTAGAAAAATCGGGTATAGACGCGAAATTCATTGCAGGTCCTATACTTCCAAGTCCCGGACCAACATCGCTGATACAGGTTATCATCCCGCTTAAAGATTCCAAAAAACCCATACCTGAGAAAGCAAGAATAATAGAACCAATGATAATCAGCATTATATACAACAAAATGAAAGCAAGCACGCGGGTAATAATTTCATCTCTAACAATCAAACCATTATATTTTACAGGAAAAACAGCATTGGGATGAATAATTCTTTTAAACTCATAATAGGCATATTTAACAACCAGAAGCACCCTTACTATTTTCATTCCACCTGCTGTGGATCCGGCTGATGCACCAATGAGCATAATAATCAAAACAAGCATCCATGCTACTGGATGAAATAATGTGTAATCTATTGTAACAAAACCTGTAGTGGTTATAAGTGATACAACCGTAAACAAACTGTCTCTGAAAACCTTTTCAATTGATGCA
>JAQWCZ010000222.1 GCA_028705705.1 Paludibacter sp. | reverse complement strand
TCCTGTTCTGGGCACTTTTTTCTCTTCAAGCGCAGGTGGTGAAATTGGTATACACGCTACTTTGAGGGGGTAGAGCCGGTTACGGCGTGTGAGTTCGAGTCTCATCCTGCGCACATCAATTAAATAAATATCTGATTTTCAATAACCTCCAAGTTCAAGTAATGTCACAGTGTATAAATCAGTACATAAACATGACATATTTATTTCTGAACATACGGTTCCGTATGGATATTCGTCACCGTTTTTCCTCCAAATTTTTCTCTTCAACTGACTTCAATTTCAGTTGCTACGTCATGCGACTTCACAAAGCTGATGTCCTTATCCAATTTAATGTGCACGTCTATCGCGAAGATATTGCCTATCTTACGCGTTTTCAAATTATGTTGAAATATTACATCCGGATGTGACTCGATTGTTTCAATAATAGACTTCTCGGTTTCCTTTGGCAAGGATCTTTCGAGTAGTTCATGTACACTGGGCATCCCAAGTTCAAAAGCAACCTTGAGAATAAAAATACTGACAATTACCCCGGCTATCGGATCCAGAATTCGCCAGGATTCGCCTAAAAATATTGCCCCAGAAATTCCGAGGGCAGTCCCGATAGACGAAAGTGCATCGGAACGATGATGCCAGGCATTGGCAATCACAGCATTGCTATTAATCTTATCTCCCACAAATTTTGTATACCAAAATAAAGATTCTTTGGAGACAATGGAAACCAGTGCCGCTACTAAAGCTAAATAGGTGGGTTGTTCAAGCACCTCACCCTGAAAAACCTGAATTATTTTCGACAAACCACTCCAGAATATACCAATTCCCACTAAAATCAATGCTAAACTAATCAACAGCGTGGCAAAGGTTTCAAACTTTCCATGTCCATATCTGTGATCATCGTCTTTATCCTTATCTGATATTCCAATAAAAAGAATTACCAACACATCTGTAACAAAATCAGATAATGAATGAATCCCATCGGCAATCATAGCTGTACTTTTACCTACAATACCTGCGATAATTTTGAATATGGTTAAAACCATATTAACAGCAAACCCAATCCAAGTCACTTTCCTGGCTTCTTTTACTCTATTCATAATCATAATTTAATGTGAACAATTTTCGAAGCAACAAATCTCATTTTTTGTTTCAAATTCAATGGTTGCATGTTGAATATTCAAAATTTTTAGTTCATCTCGAATTTTATTCTTCAACACTGATAATTCAGCCATTGTTAACGATTTATTCAGGACAATATGAGTTGTCACTACGTTATACTCCCCATCAATCGACCAACTGTGAAAATCATGGATAGATTTAACTACATCAAACCCAGTAATCTTTTCTTTAATTTCATCCATATCAATCTCAGCAGGAGTTCCCTGAAGAATGATATGCATGCTGGATTTGATATTACGAAACACATGAATCAGAATATAAATTGAAATAAGCACCGATAAAATAGGATCGATTACAGGTACATCAAAAAAATACATGATTACAGAACCGATCAGGATAGTCCCCCACCCTAACACATCTTCCCATAAATGAAGGGATACTACTTTTTCATTCAGGGTTTTACCTTTTCTTAATCTCAATACAGCCGCACCATTGATGATGACCCCGAGAATAGCCAACAGAAACATGCCTTCGACATACGTTTCCTGTGGATTGAATATTCTTGGGACAGTCTCAAACAGAATCAGGATACTACCGACCAGCAAAACAACCGAATTGATGATTGCTCCAAGCAAAGAGAAACGCTTGTATCCATACGAATATTTTTCATCACTTTCTTTCCTGGATAGTTTTTGAAAATACCAGGCCAATCCAAGCGAAATGCTATCACCAAAATCATGTACGGCATCCGAAAGAATTGCAACACTGTTCGTTAGCAAACCACCAATGATTTCAATGATGGTAAAACTGAAGTTTAAGAAAAATGCAATGCCTATATTTTTCTCACTGTTGTGGTGATGATGATGATCAGAGGTCTTAATTTGATGCATGTTAAGTGATGTATATGAAACAAAACAAATTAATAAGATCCTTGTTCATAGGGAAATTAATTTCAGACAAAAATAGAATTAAATATTTAATTTCTTCTATTGGTTTCGTTATTTATTATAGTTCTTAATGGCCCCTCCCTGAACTTTTGTACTCAGTTATTTGAATGATTAATATTTCAAAAAAGCCAGTATAATAAATACGAGATTCGCAATAAAAAACGTACTTTTGTAGAAATGAGTTTAAATACTGTTTTCAATGAGAATTCGTCTTTTTTTAATTACATTACTCTTTATTACAAACACTTTTGCTCAGTCTCCTGCTGAAGCTGATGCCTTGTTCAATGACAAAAAACATGAGGAATCTGCACAGATTTATGCAGCTTTATTAGAAAAGCGACCGACGGATGCATTGTATAATTATCGTTATGCCAGATGCAGATATGAGATGGGTGATTACAAATCTGCTATCAAGCATTTCCTTTCCAGTGGAAATCGTTATCCTTTAAAAGACTACTATCTGGCTGACAGTTATTTTCAGGAATATCGTTTTACTGAAGCCATTGAGTATTTCACGATTTATACCAACAGTTCATCCGTAAATCAGTCATTCTTGTCTGATGTAAATGATAAACTCAGAAGAGCAAGAATAGCAGCAAGATTAATCAACAGGGTTGAAGATGTGGAAATTATAGATAGTATGATGGTTGATAAAAAAGATTTCCTAAAATACTTTAAATTAAGTAGAGAAACAGGTAAATTTTCTATTCAAGTTGTAAATAACTCCGATAAAGGTCTTACTGACCTAGTAACTTTCATCACGCAAAGGGGTGATCGCAAGATATTCTCAGATCTGGGTTCAAATCGTACTAATCTATACTCAGCAAATAAATTATTGGATGGATGGTCGAAACCCGAAAGTCTGTCTCAAAACATTAATACCAGCTCCGACGAGAATTATCCTTTTCTGATGTTGGATGGTTTAACCTTGTATTTTGCATCAAACAATGAAAATTCAATTGGTGGGTACGACATCTTTATCACACGTTTCAATTCCAACACAAATGATTATTTGAATCCGGATAATATTGGTATGCCTTTTAATTCCATTTTCAACGACTACATGTATGTGATTGATGAAACACTCGGTACGGGTTGGTTTGTGACTGATCGTTATCAGCCTAAAAATAAAATTATTATCTATCAGTTTACAATCAGCGAAGTAAAGGAATATGTTCCTACAGACGACATTGAGAATCTTACCAATATTGCCAGGTTAAAAACTTTTAGAAAAGGCAAACTTAAGTCACAGAATATCATCGATGAATTTTCCCGAACACCTGAACCTACTGAAAAGCATGAAATTACATTTCAGGTTAATGACACCATTACATACAACAGTACTGATGAATTTAAAAGTACGCAAGCATTAAAATTATGGAATGAGTGGTACAGAATTTCAGAAGACTTAACAGAAAAAGAAGCCTTACTCACTTCTTTAAGAAATCTATTTGAAACATCAGAAGATGAAACTGACAAAAAAGATCTCAGCGCAGAGATCGTGGAATTGGAAAAACAAGTGTTAAAATACAGGTTCCTATCGAATGAGAAAATCAGAGAAATTCGCAATGAAGAAATTAAATACCTTAAAAACCTGCATTTGAAATAAATTTTCAATATATTTACACAATTTTTTAATCTTATGGAAATTGTAGTTGTTTTAATTCTCTTACTGGTGGCAGTCGGACTGTTGCTGGTGGAAATGTTTTTAATTCCCGGTTTATCTATCGCGGGTATAGGCGGACTTTTATTTTTAGGAGGCGCTGTCTATTATGCTTATGCATTTATTAGTCCGGAAGCAGGTCATCTTACCTTGGTAGCTGCATTTATTATGATGGCCGTCGCGATATTTCTGTTTATTCGTTCCAAAACACTGGAAAAAATGTCACTAAAAACAGAACTAGATGGGAAAAACGACCCGTTAAAAGGCATTGAATTACAAGTAGGCGATAAAGGGATTACTACTTCCCGTCTTGCTCCAATGGGCAAGATCAGGGTAAACCGACACATCGTGGAAGCCAAGGCAATAGATGATTTCATTGATCAGGAAGAAGAAGTGGTTATTATTAAAATTCAATCAACC
>JAQWCZ010000221.1 GCA_028705705.1 Paludibacter sp. | reverse complement strand
TTACGCGCTGAATTTGAGGAAGAAGAATTATAAGTTTTTCGTAAAAATTGATCATTCGCGAGATGCATTCTGCTTTTTATTTCATATAACTTACTTAAAAAATATTATTTTATAACATGCCCATTAGATTAAGTAAAGCTTGTAAAGAATTAAATATCGGTATAACCACTGCTGTTGATTTTTTAACTAAAAAAGGTAACAAAATCACAGTTGATCCGAACTTAAAATTGTCGGATGAACTGCATTTGTTGTTGGTTAAAGAATTTAACAAAGACATGGCTCTGAAAATGGAGTCTGAGCGCATCAGCCAGGAACGTCATCTAAAAGAAAAGGCTTCTACTGTAGCAATTGAAGGTTATGGCGTTAGTAAAACGGTTGAGAAAGCAGAAAATATCATTCCTGTTGAAGTTCCCAAAGAACAAATACCTTCAATTAAACCAGTTGGTAAAATTGACCTTGACGCAATTAATAAAAAACCGAAGGTAATTAAACAGGAAGGTACACCAGAGGTACCAGAAAAAATGCCGGAACCTGCTCCGGAGATTTTAGAAGTTAAAGCAGATGAGGTATTGCCTCCTGTTAATGAAGAGAGTGAAAAAACATTGGATGAAATTCAGCATGAAATTGAAAAAGTTGAAACAATTGAAAAAGTAAAGTCTGAAACTGAACATCAGCATGAACAGTCAGTACAACCTGAAATAATTGAGGATGTTATTCAAACTGCAGTTGAAAACGAAGTCGAAACTGAGGCAGAAGTTGATGAAAAATTTTCGGAGGAGTCTGTAGTTGAACAAGAAAGCATACTTGAAGAAGAAAATGAAGTGTTTTCGATTGCTAGACCAGTGGTTGACATTAAACCGGTTGTTTTAGGACAAATAGATCTTGACTCGATTAATCAGACTACACGTCCTAAGCCCAAATCAAAAGAACAAAAGAAAAAAGAAAGAGAAGAAAAGGCAAAAATTGCAAATGAGAGCAAAAAAAATAATTTTGTAGAAAGAGACGATGATCGTACTAAGAAAAAGAAACGTGAACGATTCTCAAATCAAAAAGTTGACATTGAACATTTCCCGGTTGACCATTCGAAAAAAGTAGCTCAGGGAGGTGGTATGCAGGCAAAATTGGCTAAGGATAAATTCAAAAAACCTTTGAAAACAGTTGTAGATGAAGAAGAAGTACAACGTCAGATCAAAGAAACCTTAGCCAGAATGGCTGGTTCGAATAAAAAGGGTAAAGGTGCAAAATACCGCAGGGAAAAACGGGATACAATTTCTGCCCGTCAGAGCGAGCTGGAAATGCAGGAACGTGAACAGGAAAAAGTGTTGAAACTCACTGAATTTGTGACAGTAAGTGAACTGGCAGTAATGATGGATGTATCAGTTAATCAAGTGATTGCAACTTGTATGAGTATAGGTATGATGGTTTCAATCAACCAGCGTCTCGATGCTGAAACTATCAATATAGTTGCTGACGAATTTGGTTTTACAACTGAATTTGTCAGTGCCGATGTGGTGGAGGCAATTGGTGAGGATGAACCGGATGAAGACTCGGATTTGTTGCCACGTGCTCCAATTGTTACAGTAATGGGTCACGTTGACCATGGTAAAACATCTTTACTAGACTATATCCGGAAAACTAACGTGATTGCTGGAGAAGCAGGTGGAATCACGCAGCATATCGGGGCATATAATGTGAAATTAGATAATGGTCAGCGCATTACTTTCCTTGATACTCCAGGTCACGAAGCATTTACTGCCATGCGTGCCCGAGGTGCCAAGGTGACTGATATCGCGATCATTATAGTTGCTGCTGATGATAATGTGATGCCGCAAACAATTGAAGCAATCAATCATGCTTCTGCTGCAGGTGTTCCGATGGTTTTTGCCATCAACAAGGTTGATAAACCGGGTGCTAATCCGGAAAAAATCAAGGAATCCCTGGCTAATATGAATTATCTGGTTGAAGAATGGGGTGGTAAATACCAATCGCAGGATATTTCAGCTAAACAGGGTATTGGTATAGCAGAACTTCTTGAAAAAGTCTTACTTGAAGCCGAAATGCTTGAACTCAAAGCAAACCCGAATAAACGGGCTGTCGGTTCAGTTATTGAATCATCACTGGATAAAGGTCGGGGTTATATTTCAACTGTGCTTGTTGAAAATGGTACCCTGAAAATGGGTGATGTGGTGTTGGCCGGAATTTATCATGGTAGGGTAAAAGCTATGTTTAATGAGAGAAATCAACGTATTCAGGAGGCAAAACCTGCTGAACCTGTATTGATTTTAGGTTTAAATGGAGCTCCTCAGGCTGGTGATAATTTTAATGTGATGGCAACAGAACAGGAAGCGCGTGACATTGCCAATAAACGGGAACAGTTACAACGGGAACAGAGTCTGCGTACAAAAAAACACTTTACGCTGGATGAATTGGGTCGCCGTATCGCACTCGGAGATTTCAAAGAATTGAATATCATCGTGAAAGGGGATGTGGACGGTTCTGTTGAAGCGCTTGCAGACTCTTTACTAAAACTTTCAACAGATAATATTCAAATAAATGTCATTCATAAGGCTGTAGGCGCAATCTCAGATTCTGATATTTTGTTGGCAGCAGCTTCCAATGCAATTATCTGTGGTTTCCAGGTTCGTCCGACTGCTTCAGCCCGTAAGATGGCTGAGAAAGAGGAAATTGATGTGCGATTGTATTCTATCATCTACGATGCTATCGAAGAAATAAAATCAGCCATGGAAGGAATGCTTTCTCCGGAAATCAAGGAAGAAGTTACGGCTACTGTTGAGGTACGTGAAGTCTTTAAGATTACAAAGGTTGGTACAGTTGCGGGTTGTCTCGTTCGCGAAGGTAAGATTAAAAGAACGAACAAAGTGCACATTATCCGTGATGGCATTGTAATTTATACCGGCGAGCTGGATTCTTTGAAACGTTTTAAAGATGATGTGAAAGAAGTCGGAACCAATTACGAGTGTGGTTTGAATATCAAAAATTACAATGATATCCGAGTGGGAGATATGATTGAAAGTTTTGAAGAAACTGAAGTGAAAAAGACTTTGTGATAAAAAATTATAACTAAATTTGCAGAATTAAAATTATATTTATATCTTTGTCGTCGAATTAATACAAAAATGAAACAGAATTTAGTAAATACAGCTTGGTGGTGGCACTTGCAGAATTTCGGTTCGTGAGTGTTATTAACATGTATTTATCAGATTAATTAATATTTGAAAAGGCTTGTCGGAACTCACGATAAGCCTTTTTTGTTTTAATGAAAAATGATAACCCTGATGGGTGTGCAAAAGATAATAATTATTTAATTTCAATAGAAAAATGAATCAACCGGATAATAAAGGATATTATGGAACATTCGGAGGGGCTTATATCCCTGAGATTTTACATGGCTCAGTCGAACGACTGAAAACCGCATTTTATGAAGCCAAAACTGATCCGGCTTTTAAAGCTGAATATTATGATTTGCTGAAAAATTATGCAGGACGACCATCTCCACTGTATTGTGCAAAAAGACTGTCGGCTGTTTATAGAACAAACATTTTTCTGAAAAGAGAAGACCTGAATCATACTGGATCGCATAAAATCAATAATGCACTGGGTCAGATATTGCTGGCAAAACGCATGGGAAAAACACGCATCATTGCTGAAACCGGCGCCGGACAACATGGTGTGGCAACAGCAACTGCCTGTGCCCTCATGGGGATGGAATGTATTGTGTTTATGGGCAAGACTGATGTGGAAAGGCAATTCTTAAACGTGCAGAAAATGAATATGTTGGGTGCTAAAGTTGAGCCGGTGACCAGCGGAAACATGACACTCAAAGATGCAACAAATGAAGCCATACGTTACTGGTGCTCAAATCCGGATTCTTTCTATATCATTGGTTCTACGGTTGGTCCACATCCATATCCTGATATAGTTGCCTATTTTCAATCGGTCATCTCGGAAGAAATAAAGTTGCAATTGCAGGAACAGATAAACCGTGACTATCCGGATTATCTGATTGCCTGTGTGGGTGGAGGTAGTAATGCCATGGGAACGTATTATCACTATCTGCAAGATGAAAGGGTGAAAATTATTTCTGGCGAAGCGGGTGGTTTGGGTATTTAATCCGGGGTAACTTCTGCTACCATCCATGTC
>JAQWCZ010000220.1 GCA_028705705.1 Paludibacter sp. | reverse complement strand
CGGTGTACAGGCATCGCCGGTATACCAGATAAGGTTAGCTCCCACAAAGTTATTTATCGGAGCTCCTCCATATCCCAAACGGGTTCTTTCAGCCTGTTTTTGTCCCATCTCCATCATATCGATTTCTCCACAATAGGGCCATCCTACTGAGTTATAGTTAGCACCCAGCAACCAGACTGCCGGCCATAGACCTTTGTCCAGGTTAGGGGTTTTCAGACGGACCTCAATCATCCCGTATTTCACTGCCAGCTTGTTCTCAGTTGTTACTTTTGCTGAAGTAAATGCGTTGGCTCCGACAGTTTCCTTTTTAGCCTGAATAACCAGCGCATTATTTCCTGTCTCTCCGCTGATAGGTTCGATGGATAAGTTGTTTGTTCCGTTATAATGTTGTAATTCCTTATTCCCAAAACCGCAACCACTTGGGCCATCACATCCATTGCTGTTGATGGCATTCCATATTCCGGAATTAAAAGAATTAAAATCCTCCTGCCAGATAATTTCCCCCACCAAACTGGTTCCTACCTGAATGGAAACCTGATCAGTTGCCTCGTTTCCTTTGTCATCTGTTATTATTAAATCAATCAGGTGAGTGCCCGCTGTCAAAGTTAAGCTCGCGGTTTTTCCACTCGCAATCTGAACGCCGTTTTCCAACCATACGTAGGAGCTTATGTTTCCATAACTTCCACCAGCATCCAATACAACGGATTTCCCAACATCGACCGTTTGGTCCGATCCGGCATGAGCCATCAATTGTCCGGGAAGAATTACTTCCCCTTTTCCATTCCATTTCCTGACTCTTACGTAGTCAATATACATTTTTGCCGGTAGCGGAGCCGTAACCTGGCTATTACTGGTGGCGTCGGTGAATGTTCCTCCCACAGCAAGGTTCATGATAAAGTAAAATGGTTGCTGGAATACTGACTCTTTGGATGTGATCGGGAATGGATTGGTGTATAAGTCATGCTCAGAGCCGTTATCTTCTACCGTGAATCGGATGCTTTTATCATCCCAATACATGCGATAAATCACAAAACGATCATTTAAAGCCGTTTTGGAAACATAGGGCTGATTGTAATAGGTATCGTATGCTATGCTGGCTGCACAGCTTGCATTTGTTCCTGAACAGGCTTCAGGAGTGTACCAGATTAGATTTGCGCCTGTATAGTTGTTCAGAGGTGTTGAACCAAAACCTTGTCTGGATCGTTCTGCCGCTGATTGTCCCATTTCCATCATATCAATTTCACCGCATTTAGGCCAGCCGACAGCACTTTGATTTGTTCCCAACAGCCAGATGGCGGGCCATAAGCCGGTTTGAATATTCGGAGATTTCATTCTCACTTCAATAACGCCGTACTTAATGGCCATTTTGTTGAGTGAAGTCAATTTAGCAGAAGTAAACTGGCTTGACCCCATTGTCTCTTTTTTAGCCTGAATGACCAAAGCATTATTTCCTTGTTCTCCTGTTATCGGTTCTACAGAAACATTATTTTCATGATAATATTCTAATTCATGATTTCCCCAGCCACATCCCGAGGCGTCATCACAACCGTTTCCTACTACGGTATTCCAGATGCCGGAATCAACATTATTGAAATTGTCCTGCCAGATAATCTGGCCAACCTGTGGCCGGGCAGGACTTAATAAAAAAACTAATCCTATTGATAATAATGTTTTTTTGCTATACATTTTTTTGATATGTTAATTGATAAATAAAATGATAAAGAAGAATCGATAATGGAAAACAAGGAAATATACCCCTTAGGTATTTATTTTAGAATGAATTTTTTTGTGATGTCACCTACTTTAGCAATGTATATGCCTGCTGGAAATCCTGAAATAGAAATCTCTCCCGACATCCCCTTGTAAAAGTTAATTCCCTGCAAATTGAAAATGTTAATAAGATGATTATCAGCATTCTGTATATAGAGCTTACTTCCCCGTTGCACAATTTGTAATTTGTTTTCAACTGCATCTTTTACTGCGCTATTGGGATCCTGATAGAAGTAAATATCATCAAAAGCGATGGTGGTTCCCGGTACTGAAAGTTGAGATACTAATGAGAAATAGTTCTTATTTGCCATTGGAGCATCCCATACCAAACCCTGATTGAAAAATTCACTCATTGGAATATTGATTTCGTGCCATTGCCCATCGCGTGGTAATGCATAGTTTCCGTTGAGGTTTACCTGAGCTTCACCCCGGCCTTCCAATAAGACGAACATTGGCATTATAGCGGTTGTTTTAAGGGCGAAATGAAGAATATAGTTTTTAAAGGCAAAACAACTAAAATCAACAGGAGTAATATTTGTGAAACCAAAACCGAACCAAGTTGAATTTATTTTCAAATTAGGAGACTGAGCTCCTTCAAATGCCGGTCCATCCTGAGCGATACCTGTTGCGGTATTTTCCCATACGTACATAAATTTATCCGTATCATTCGGGCGTAAATCAAGAAATCTGGTGTCATTTTCGATATTGGTGGTTTCTGTTGCCACAATAATTTTCTCCGGTAAAATTTCTGGTGGTGTTAAAGGGTCTTCAGTTATTACTTCCGGGTCACCAGCCTTAAAACGAATAGCATCGAAAGCAATCTCTGCATTTTTCTCCGATTTTTCAGAGATCAGGGTGAAATAGTTATTTTTAGTAATTGAGCCATTCCAATCTAATCCCTGATTGAGGAAAACATCTATTGGGATTTGGATGAGATGCCATTTCCCATCTCGTCTGAAATCATATTCACCGCTTAAATAACAAATAGCGCTCGATTTATTCAAACCTTCCAGTTTCACAAACAGCGGCATCAGCGAAGTTGTTTTTAACGCAAATTGAAGAGTATATTTTTGTTTGGTGAAAGGGGTAAAATCAACAGGACTTTCACTCACAACTCCAAAACCGAACCAGGTCATTGTTGCAGAAGTTTTCAGGTTTGAAAACTGTCCTCCTTCATATGCCTCGCCTGTTGTAGGTGCAGCAGTAGCAGTATTTTCCCATACATACAGGAATCTGGTCATGTCATCCGGACGAAGATCTACTACATTATTGCCATCAAGACCTGTTTCGGATGCAACATAGTAATAGCTTGGATAAGATGGAGAAATTTCTTCCGGGATGTCAGGAGTATAAGTAGTTCCGTCTAATCGTGTACCACAATGAAAATAGATGGCATCCAACGAGATTACCTGTCCCGAAGTAGAACTTTCACTGATAAGTGTAAAAAAATTCTTGCCTGAAAGATTGCCTTTCCATCTTAATCCAGAAGCGTAAAATGCTGACATGGGAATTTCAACTCTATGCCATGCTCCGTCGCGGGGAACATTGTACTTGCCGGTGAGGTTAACCCTTCCGTAACCAGGATATCCTCCCGACTCAAGCTTAATGAAAAGCGGGCAAGTGGCCGTAGTTTTAATAGCAAAATGTAAAATGAAATTGTTATGGGCAAAGGTTGCAAAGTCAATGGGTTGGTCATTGATAAAACCCAGTCCACACCAACCCCCATTTACTACATATTTAGAATAGTAAGCTCCTTCGTAAGGAGAATCGGTTTCGGTAGTTCCGGTTAGCGTGCTTTCCCATAAATACAAATGTCTGTCGAGATCATTGGGACGTAAATCAAGATAATCGGGATTACTCTCGATATCCGTGGTTTCTGTGAACGCCAGCACAAAGTGAGGATAATTTGCTGCATGAATCATGGATGCAACAACAATGAACATGAGTAATAAGAAGCTGATTTTTTTCATTTTTTTTATTTTTTAAAGTATCAAATTTTAATTTTATATGATATTTAGATAAAGATTCGTTTTATGCCGATAGTTAATATTTAGTTACTTTATGGTTTTCAACATAGCCATATTCATCTTCAATTTTTAAAATATAATTTCCACAAGGAAGATCTGAGGTGTCGATATCTTTTTTGTTATTGACAACCATCATTTTCTGTCCTGATAGACTATAAATTATGACTTGTACGATATTATTTTCTGATTCAACAATCAGATTTGTTTGAACCGGATTTGGATAAATCCTGAACTTGTATTGTATTTCGACAGATGCTAATTATCCTATGGTTCGAAATTTTACTCGTAATATTTATAAAGCCGGAGCACAGAACTGGGGAATTGTTCAGGACAAATTAAATAAAATGTATTTTGCTAATAATACAGGGTTGTTGGAATTTG
>JAQWCZ010000219.1 GCA_028705705.1 Paludibacter sp. | reverse complement strand
TACTGAACAAATTGCCGGTAAATATAGTTAAATTGATAGATGATTTGAAAGGTCGCTTCGTTAGTTCCCCGGCTAAAAGTGTGACATTGAATACGTATTATGATACGAAGGAAATCATTGTAAATGCCGACGGATTGATGCTAACCCAATGTTTCGCAAATTTAATTGATAATGCAATTAAGTACTCGAAAAAGCAAGTAACCATTGATATATCGGTATTGGTACATGCTAATACAATCGAATTGAATTTTAAGGATAACGGCATTGGCATCCCTGCGGAAAAAATAAATACTATTTTTGAAAAGTACTCGCGTGTGGATAACAATGCAAAAGTAAACGGCTTTGGAATTGGGCTCAATTATGTGAAGACTATTATAGAAAAACATGGTGGAAGCATAAGTGTTACCAGTAAATTAGAGGAGGGGTCGAACTTTCATATAGTTTTGCCTCAAAAATAAACTTATCATGAAACGAACATGAAATAATTAAATCAATTATTTCGCTCAAGCGGATGATTAAATTATGACATGGGGCGTTCCATACGAAAACTAAGAAAATAAAAATTTAATCGCATGAAAAAAATAATGGTTGTAGAAGATGACCTAAATCTTGGAACTGCACTGGTCGGATTTCTGGAAATGCAAAAATATGAGGTTCATTTTGTAAGTAATGGAGATGAGGCAATTGCTGAATTTCAGCAGTTTTCACCCGATCTTGTTACATTGGATGTCATGTTGAATTGTAGTGTTGACGGTTTTGAAATTGCCCGGAAAATAAGAAAGTTCAGCGATGTACCCATTATTTTTACAACTTCCCGTGACGGGAATGAAGATTATGAAATTGGATTTGGAATTGAAAACAGCGATTATGTTCGCAAGCCCTACCGTTTAGTAGAATTAATGCTACGAATCAACAAGATGGTAGAAGCAGAAATGACAACTTCATCAATTGCTGCTGATAATCAGTTCAGAATAGGCAGATTCAAATTCTTTCCCGATGAACAATCGTTGAAATTCGATAAAGGAGACATTCACCTGAATCACCTGGATTCGGTCGTACTGGCATTACTTTGCCGGAATAAAGGTAATTTTATGTCACGAGAAGAAATAATCAAAATTGTTTGGCAGGTTGAAGAAACAAGTTCCAAAGAAGCTGCTTTATATAACTCAATTTCAAGGTTGAAGAAATATCTTTATAATGACGATCAGGTAAAAATTGAGAATAAAATTCGGTTGGGCATCCGCTTGCGTGATTATGAAGAAGGAGAAAAACGGGATTAGCATGAACATCAATGATATAAAAAACACCCTGACGGATTGATTCGCCAGGGTGTTTTGATTATTGTAGATTAATACATTATTGCAGTTTGGCAAGTGCTTCCTTAATTCGGCCAAATGCTTTGACTAAGTTTTCGTCGGAAGTAGCATAAGAAATCCGGATGCAGTTTGGTGCGCCGAAAGCGCCACCCCCTACACAGGCAACATGACCCACTTCAAGCAGGTACATGGCAAGATCTCCCGCATTTCCAATTTTTCTTCCCTCGAATGATTTTCCAATATATGCACCGGCATCCGGGAAGATATAGAAAGCTCCCTGTGGCTCACTTAATTTAAACCCCGGGATTTGAGAAGCCAGTTCAACAACCAACTTTTTACGACGTTCAAAAGCCACGCGCATTTCTTTCACGCAGGTTTGATCGCCGGTATAAGCTGCTTCAGCCGCTTTTTGTGCAACCGAACAAGGCCCGGAGGTATATTGTCCCTGCAAGGTGTTGCAAGCCGATGCAATCCATTTCGGAGCTGCAATCCAGCCAATACGCCAGCCGGTCATGGCATATCCTTTAGATACTCCGTTGATAATCACCACACGGTCACGGATATTCTCAAACTGGGCAATGCTCTCGTGGGCGCCTAAGTAGTTGATGTGCTCGTAAATTTCGTCTGATAAAATATAGATATTCGGATAGTTGGCCAATACGTCAGCTAACCCTTTTAATTCTTCTTTGGTGTAAACGCTTCCGGTTGGATTTGAAGGAGAACAAAGGATAAGAGCCTTTGTTTTTGGGGTGATAGCCGCTTCCAGTTGGGCAGGAGTCATTTTAAAATCTTGTTCTATTCCCGCTGAAACAATCACGGATGTTCCATCAGCCAAAGTTACCATTTCCGGATAACTTACCCAGTAAGGTGCAGGGATAATCACTTCATCGCCTTTGCTGATGATAGCCAGAATTACGTTACAAACTGATTGTTTAGCCCCGTTCGAACACACGATTTGTTCGGGTTTATAGTCTAAACCGTTTTCATTTTTCAGTTTTGCACAAATGGCATTGCGCAAAGCAGGATAGCCGGGAACCGGGGAATAGAAGGAGAAGTTGTCATCCACGGCTTTTTTTGCAGCTTCTTTTACGTGGTCAGGCGTGTAAAAGTCTGTTTCTCCCACACTTAAATTAATTACATCGATACCCTGAGCTTTCAACTCATTACTTTTTTGTGACATGGCCAGCGTTTCTGAAGGAGAAAGAGCTGCCAAACGGTCTGATACTGGAAACATAATTTATCGGTGTTTTTGTTTTGTTGTTATTTCTGGTCACAAAGATAAACAAAAAAAGCAATCTTTCATTATATTATCCAGTTTGGCATATAAAAGTAAACGAATTTTAAGATATTACGACAAAATAACATCAGGATGGCTTATTTGATAAGTTTTAATCCTGCGGTTGCCGATTCATCGTTCGGTCGGAGTGTCATGGCATGATTGAAAAGAATACCGGCCTCCGCCTGTTTGCCAAGATTCAGCTTTGTCCACGCCAGCATAATGACTGAGTCGTAATCAAGCGGATACAGGTTTACAACTTTCTCGAACAGTTTTACCGCGTTCTGGTAGTCTTTTTTGTTATAGTAAATGACTCCGAGCCAGTAGTTTGCAACCGTGTTTTGTGGGTCAATTTTCAGAATCTGATGATATTGTTGTTTGACTTTTTCCCACTGTTCAGTTGCACTATATGGTTTCACAATACCGAATCGAGCTTCAATTGAATAGGGTTTTAGTCTGATGGCATTGAGATAGAATTTCTCAGCCTCAGCATGTTGTCTGGATAAATAATGGAGCCAACCCATGCGGATATTAGCAAAATAATCTTCAGATTTATAGACTTTTTTTAATTCAGAGATGGCTTGTGCATATTTACCTGTCTTTTCAGCTTCATAGCTTTTGTAAAAAGTCTGTTGCCAAACTGTCTGATTCTGTGCTCCTGTTGTCATTGCTATAAGAAGCAGGCACGCGGTAACTGTTTTTCGAATTATATTTTCCATATCACACCTCCTGTAATTGAATGTTGGTTGTAGAATAAATTATCCGTGATTATTTTTTTCGTATCGTAGTTGTAATTCAAATAAATCGTCAGGGGCTTGCACACATACAAAAACCCTGATATGCCCGTCCTGAAGGTGGTCGGATCGAGTGAATTGTAAAAGTATAAGCCATTATTATCAATGAACTGATTGAGATTGCCCAGATTTACATAGGCTTCTGTCCACAATCTATTGAAGAGCATGATTCCGGCTGTTTGTTTAAAAACATTTCGTCCATAACTATAGTCTAATTCGGTTTCAATTATTCTATAGTACGAACTGGTCAGGTTTATGTTGTTACTTCCTGCAAAATTTACACTCAGATGTACCCCCAGTTGTTTAGAATCGAGCCATTCATTTTTAAATGATGCTCCCGATAATGCCAGATCGAATCGGTTCAGTTGTTGTGTAATTTTTCCGTAAAAGATATTTCCGGGATATAAATAAGTCCCCGGGTATAAAGTTTCCTGACTGAGATCAATCTTCGAATCAACATAATGATAGCCGATGCTGATGTTGGTTTTTGCAGCCGGATTCCATCCCAATAAAACAAAATACTCATTCTGACGGGTTTGTGTTGTATCGGTACTTTGGTTGAAAGTGGAGAAACTCTGATATAAGTTTAATTTGTATCCAAGCTGACTGTTCAGTCCGATTCGTTTGTAATGAGCCTGATGGGTCGCCGGATTATCCGGCATTTTATAGCTATACTCCAGATCAACTGCATCGATTAAACGGTATTGTTCTTCCCCGACTTCTGTCAACGTAATCTCTGAAAGCTGCGATGCCTGAAATCTGGCAAAGGCCGTTCTTCCGGTATTTAAGCCATTGT
>JAQWCZ010000218.1 GCA_028705705.1 Paludibacter sp. | reverse complement strand
TACCGATTTCTCAACTGAAAAGAAATAAGCTATTTCAGAAGCTTTCACTGATAACAGAGAGGTGCCGGAACTCACTAAAAAACGTTGTTTATACATTTTCTCACCCTGATCCATCAGCCCCGACATCAATTGCCTGTCGGGTATCAGTTGGTCATGAAACTTCCGGTATTTGGTGATGCTTCTTTCCAACGCTTCTCTGCTAACTGGCTTCATAAGATAATCAATACTGTTCAGCTCAAATGCCCTGAAAATGTATTCATCATACGCGGTGGTGAATATAACCGGGATATGAACCTCTGTTTGTTTGAAAATTTCAAAACTCAGTCCATCTCCCAGTTGTATATCGAGCATTATCAGATCGGGAGTTTGCGTCTTTAGAAAACTAACTGCCGATTCAATACTATCACAATAACCTGCAATTTCAAATTCGGGCGCAATCTCTGTAAGCAACCCCGCCATCCGCTTAGCAGCAGGAATCTCATCTTCAATAATCAAAACTTTTTTCATCCTTATTCGGGTTTGTTCAATAATGGAATACTTACCACAAATTTATGTCCATCGTTGTGTATCTTTACTCCGGCTGCTCCTGTAAGCATATACCGGCCTTCGATGTTCTTCAACCCCACGCCGGTGGATTCCTTTTGCGTTTTCTTTTGAAAATTATTTTCTACCACAAGCAGATCTCTTTCATCATAAACACGAATATATAAAGGATTACTATGTGTAATAATATTGTGATTGAAACAGTTCTCCAACAACATTTGCAACGCGAGCACCGGAATATATTTCGATGTAACATGTTCTGAAATCATAACCTCCACCGAAAAGTTATTTCCAAATCGCTGTCGTTGCAAACGAATGTATTTTTCAACTATCAACAATTCTTCTCTAACAGGAACCATATCTCTGTTGCTGCTTGTAATCATATACCGCAGATATTCCGACAGATCGAGCACGTATTTTTCGGCTTCGGGTTTATCTTCCACAAGCGATGCCAGACTGTTCAGACTATTAAACAGGAAATGCGGATTTATCTGGGCTTTCAGCGCATTGTACCGGGCTTCGATAGTATCTTTTTCTAACTTTACTGATTTCGAGAAGTGATACTTCCATTGCTGATAGAAGAAAACTGCTTCATGAATCGTTACAATAAGGAAGGTAATCAGCACCGTAATTAAAATATCGTACTGGCTCTCTCTGAGACCTTCGGCATAACTTTTTTCATAAAGCCATGAATAATATAAATTGGCTAGCGCTACGAAAGCGGTTAAGAAAGTAATAATCAGCGCAATCTCAACAAGCAGATGCTGCTTAGGTTTACTTTCCCACGGAAATCTGTTCCAGACAAATTCCACTATCGTCATGCTACCGCCCCAAATTACTACCGTGTTGATGAGCGACGGAAACAAAATATTCATGAATGTAAATTCCTTATCGAGAAACACACTGAATATCAACCCAATTATAAAAGAAACCGCCACCACCAGAAGTACAATAAAGTACCGCTTCCTATAAATACGACTACCAAAACTATTCACTTTCGCCATCCTTACTTATTTAATGCAGTAAAAGTAGTAATTATTTTTAAAAATTAATCCGGTACAACATCATCGGCGCAAAGCCCTGCTGATAGATGATGCCTGTTTCCTTCAGTGTCGGATTGTACTGTTCAGCGTAAAGATTCTGATGATTGGTCACGTTCTGCAAATCCAGCCCCCATTCCTGAGAAAATTTCCCACGGTTTTGTTTATAGCCAATGCGCAGATCTGCCCTGAAATAATCCTTATACTTGTTAACGTAAGCTTTTGAGTAATCGAATACTTGTTCCCCGGCAGCAATCGAAGCATCCAGATCGATGGGAATATACCTCATGCCACCCGACCAGACTGTTCTCACATCGAAAGTCAGGTAATTGTTTTTACCGATTTTCCATTCATAACCGGCCAACAGATTGGTGGCAAAGTTTGAATTGAAAGCGGTGTTTCGCCATACCCGATCATGACCCTGGTATTTTGAATCATAAAGCGAGAGGGTAAGCATCATGTAATATCCTTTGCTCAGGAACTTTTCAACCGTCAGTTCTGCACCATAGTTACGCCCTTTTCCTTCATTTACCAAACCATTATACCGTTCGATATAATAACCACTTCCGGCATTCAGCATCGAAAATTCACCTGCACTTGTGGATACGGGTACTTTATACAAATGCTGATAATACAATTCCGATTTAATCCTGAAATCTTTCCCGGAGAACCAATTGTAACCTAAAACAAGTTGTTGTGATTTACTGAATCGCAGGTCTCTGTTTTTTTCTGCATAGTTATCAGTAGCTTCATCATATTCTTTATAAAAATATACCGAACGGGGTTGCATCTGACTGTGCAGACCATAACCCAGTGAAAGGGCGTGATGTTTATCTATTTGCCATTGCAATGCAGTTCTGGGTTCCAGCGAACTTTCATTATTCAGGTTATAAAATATGTGATGAAGTCCGGCGTTCACTGATAGTTGATCGGAGAACTTATGCAACCATCCTACATGGGACTGCATATAAAGCGATGGTTCGTTCTCGGTTTTGGTAAGCAAAAGGTATTGCTCACTTCCTCTTATCCTGGCTGAATCTTTAAATGAAGTTGAAAGCTGCTTGACCGAGATTCCGGCTGTCAGAAAATCAGAAGCGTTGAATTTATGCCTGAGCGATGTGGAAGCCACTCCCATTCTCTCGCCCATATCACCAGTATAATCAGTAATGTAATTTTTATTCACATAGTCAATGGTGTCATTCAGGATGGTTGAACCTGACAACTGCCACGAAAGCGTGGATTTAAGTTTTGTTCTTTCCGATAACATCAGGGTATGACTTAAGATACTTACATTCAGCGAAGCGCCAAAGTCGGTCGCATAACCCATCTGACTGTGGGCTGAACTCTCACTCACATCAAATGAGCGATTGAGGCAGATAAAGCTGTTTCCATAAAGACCGAAGAACCGGAATCGTCCGAGCTTATGGGTTGGCAAATCAACAATCATCGTAAGGTCATTGTATTCAGGGATGGCCGCACCAGTACCCATATCCAAATCCAAACCCATTTTACTCACCAGCTGAAGGGTTGAATAGCGGTAATCCACAAGAAACGAACCTTTCGGGGCTTTCTTGCTGAATCTCAATGGTCCTTCAACTGCCGCTTCGAAACCATTAAATCCAATCTGACCGGTAAACTCGTATTTCTCTCTGTTACCCGACCGCACATTCAAATCAAACACCCCGGAAAGCGCATTTCCGTACTCAGCAGGAAACGCACCTGTCATAAAATCCGAATTAGTCAACAGATTATTGTTCAACATACTAACCGGTCCGCCCGTAGAACCCTGTGCCCCAAAATGATTCGGGTTCGGGACATCCACTCCATCGATTCTCCAAAGCAATCCCATAGGTGAATTTCCCCTGATAATAATATCATTACGTGAATCATTCCCTACCACTACGCCTGCAAATGCCGATACCATGCGCGCAGGGTCACCGAGACTTCCGGCAAAACGCTCCGTTTCTTCCACACTAAACGAACGCGAACTCACCAACGCCATCTCGTTAAGTGATTTTTCCTTTGAAACAGAGGTCTTCACTACTACATCTCTCAACTCAGTCACCTTTTCCTCCAGTTTAAAAGTAAGTGATGTTTCCTTCCCTGAAATAACCATCACCTGATTAAATGACTGTGCATTATACCCTAAACTGGAAGCCGAAAACGACCACCTTCCCGGCTCAATACCGGGGATAACAAACTCTCCCTTTTCGTTGGAAACTGAACCTATCAACGGATCTGTTTCGTTCACTACAACCGTGGCACCAACAACCGGACTTCCGGTAAAGGCATCCACCACAACACCCCTTACAGTTTGACCACCCTGTTCTGCTGCAAACAGGCTTACCGAAAAGAAACTACAAATCATGAGAAAACTTCGCAACTTCATATTATTAAGTTTTTTTACCACATTAGTCACATTAGAGAACATAGAAAGAAAAACTATTGTGACTTATATGACTTATGTGATTAAGTGTTTATATTATTTCGAAGACAAAAATACAAGTGTCGGTATCACCCTGAAATTTTTTTTCTCCGAACGAAGATTTCCCCACCCCGAATGAGGATATTTGTGTACGGAATACTCATCGGTCTTAACAGGCTAATCT
>JAQWCZ010000217.1 GCA_028705705.1 Paludibacter sp. | reverse complement strand
ATTCCCACTCACGGCACTTCCTGGATGCAATTTAAAGCCGGATATTATTTATACGCGATTCTTTATCTTATGTTCGACGTGGAAGCTATTTTTCTTTTCCCCTGGGCTACCATAGTTCGTGATTTAGGTTTTGCCGGTTTGACGAGCATTTTATTCTTTTTAATTATTTTAGCGCTGGGTCTGGCTTATGCCTGGAGAAAAGGAGTATTACAGTGGAAATGAAAAAAATACACATAAAAGGAATTCCCACAGAAGAATTTAATGACAATGAATACCTCGAGAAGTATATAGAGGAATTGAATGCTAACGGAGTTAATATAGTGTTATCCACCGTTGACGATATGATAAACTGGGGACGTTCCAACTCTTTGTGGCCACTGATATTTGCTACAAGCTGCTGTGGTATAGAATTCATGTCGGCAGCGGCTGCACACCATGACATATCAAGATTTGGCATGGAAGTAACCCGTAACAGTCCAAGACAGGCTGACCTGATGGTGATAGCAGGCACTATTGTGCACAAAATGGCTCCACTACTCAAACGTGTATATGACCAAATGGCTGAACCTAAATATGTCCTTGCCATGGGTGGATGTGCCATTTCAGGTGGACCATTCGTCGATTCATACCATGTAGTAAAAGGAGTGGATGAAATTTTTCCTGTGGATGTGTATGTACCGGGTTGTCCTCCCCGTCCCGAAGCACTTTTCTACGGACTTATGCAATTACAAAGAAAAATTAAAGCCGAACACTTTTTACAGGGCAGAAAGTCAAAAAAAACAAGCAGGTAGCATTGCAACAAAAACTATGGAACAAATACAAACGCTGATTAAAGAACAATTCCCCGACATAGACACAGAAGAAGGAGAGATATTAAAAATCAAAGTTTCTCCAAAAGAACTTCGACCCGTTATTGATGCCCTGTATCATTACAAGAACCTTCCATTCGATTTTTTGAAATACATGATCGGTACCGATGAAGGTGAAATCCTGCGGGTATCATACATCTTGTCATCTTCAGTCAATCCGGCTGTCGATATTATGGTTATCACAGGCACTGACAACCGGGAAAATCCTTTATTATATACTGTTACTGATTTTTACGACACAGCTCAATTTAACGAGCGGGAAATTTACGCGCTGCTGGGAATCCGTTTTATCAACAATCCCGACATGCGGAAATTTTTTCTGAATCAAGACTGGGTGGGTTATCCGCTTCGGAAAGATTACGACACCAATCCGGCATTGAATCCGGTTTCGGTTGAAAGTCGCGAAATTATCGACACCTCTCTTGTAATCAGAGAAATGCCTGATGGTTCTATTAATGAAGAAGTTATACGAATTTTTAATGAAGATGATTACATTATCAACATTGGTCCGCAACATCCTTCCACACATGGTGTGATGCACTTTCGTACAGCCCTGGATGGTGAAGTGGTGAAAAAAATTGATATTCATAGCGGATATATTCACAGAGGGATTGAAAAACTGAGTGAAAACCTGATGTATCCACAAATTTTACATTTCACGGACAGGCTCGACTATCTTTCAGCCAATATCAATCGCCACGCCTTGTGTATGTGTGTGGAAAAAGCTGCAGGTATAGAAGTGCCGGAAAGGGCTCAATATATCCGCACCATCATGGATGAGTTAAACAGAATTGATTCACATCTACTCGCTTGGTCGGCGCATACCAATGACCTTGGAGCTACAACTGCTTTTATTTACGGCATGCGTGAACGTGAAATCATCCTCGATATTTTTGAGAAAATTTGTGGCGGTCGACTGATTATCAATCAAAACGTGATTGGTGGTGTGATGTTCGATCTATATCCGGGATTTCAAAAAGACGTCAAAAACTTTATTCCGTACATGCGTTCGAAGCTCAAAGAGTATGATCGTTTCTTCTCACACAATATCATTGCATTAGGACGTATGAAAAACGTGGGGATACTGAATATTAAAGATGCAATAAGTCATGCAGTAACCGGACCAGCCGGAAGAGCCTCAGGCTGGTCATGCGATGTACGCAAATACAATCCTTATGCACTTTACGATAAAGTGGAGTTTCGTGAAATCATTCGTACTGAAAGCGACTCATACGCACGTTATCTGAACCGGCTGGACGAGATAGAGGAGTCATTGCATATTATAGAACAATTGATAGACAATATTCCTGACGGAGAATACTGTGCTAAAACAAAGGCGGTGATCAGACTGCCTGAAGGAGAATACTACCAGAACGTAGAAGCTGGAAAAGGTTTATTTGGCGTGTATATCGAAAGCCGTGGTGACAAAACACCTTACCGGTTGAAGTTCCGTTCGCCTTCAATGTCATTGGTAGCTGTAATGCCATTGATATGCAAGGGCGAGAAAATTTCCGACTTTATTGGTATTGGCGGCTCTATGGATTATGTGATTCCGGATATCGACAGATGATCTCAATCCTGAATTTCTCATTCTCCTTTCAATATTAAATGCTTCATTTCAACATAGTTTTTTATGTTATTAAATTATAGTCAACCATTAGAGCTTAACAAGTTAACAAGTCGCATTGATGCAGCTTTGCATGCGGCATTACCCGATTATTGGGCTGTAGCCATTGAGTTGGTTCTGGTGGGAATCATCCTTATTGCAACCTATGCGTTGTTGGCAGTCGTTTTAATTTATGTGGAACGAAAAATAACGGCCTTCTTTCAGGCACGTATCGGTCCCAACCGTGTTGGAAAATACGGAATCTTCCAGACAGTAGCAGACGTATTGAAAATCCTGATTAAAGAAATTATTCACATCAATAGAATTGATAAGTTTCTTTTTTATGCGGCTCCTTTTTTTATCATCGTTGCTTCTATCATGGCATTCGGAGCTATTCCATTCGGACAAAGACTTCAGGCCGTAGATTTTAATATTGGTGTACTGTACGTCATATCGGTTTCTTCATTAGGAATTATCGGGGTACTGCTGGCCGGCTGGTCGAGTAACAATAAATACTCGATGATTGGCGCCATGCGCAGTGGAGCGCAATTTGTCAGCTATGAACTATCGGCCGGTATTGCGCTGATGACTATGGTGGTGCTTTCCGGCACCATGCAATTAAGTACCATGGTCGAAAGCCAACGATATTGCTGGAACATTTTCAACGGACATTTATCCGCCCTGGTGGCTTTTGTTATTTATCTGATTTCCGGTCATGCTGAAACCAACCGGGGTCCTTTCGATCTTCCAGAAGCCGAATCGGAACTTACCGCAGGCTATCACACCGAATATTCCGGATTGCAATTCGGATTTTTCTATCTGGCCGAATACCTGAATATGTTCATTATCGCATCAATTGGCGCCACTGTATTTTTAGGAGGTTGGATGCCATTGCAAATAAACGGATGGGAAGGTTTTAATCAATTGATGTGGTTTATCCCATCGTATTTATGGTTTTTCGGAAAAGTAGCGTTATTAATTTTTTTCAGTTTATGGGTGCGTTGGTCATTCCCCCGACTTCGTATCGACCAATTGCTCAACTTAGAATGGAAATACCTGCTACCAATTAATTTAGTTAACTTATTGGTCATGGTTATACTTGTATTAACCGGTCTTACGCTTACCGATATTTTTAAATAATAAGAAAATGAGAACCTTTTCAGAATATTTAAGGGATATGCTCTCTGGGATAAGGTCACTGCTTAGCGGACTTGCAATTACCTGGAAAGAACTTTGGACTAAAAAAGTAACCCGTCAGTATCCGGAGAACAGAGATACACTCGTCATATCGGAACGTTTCAGAGCCGAACTCGTGATGCCGCATGATGAAAATAATGAACATGCCTGTACTGCCTGTGGTATCTGTCAGATAAACTGTCCGAATGGCACCATAAAGGTCATTTCGCGCACAACAGAAACTGCTGACGGCAAGAAGAAGAAAGAACTTGACAGGTATGTATATAACCTGGGTACCTGTACTTTTTGTAATCTTTGCGTCATTACTTGTCCTTCTGATGCCATCGTTTTCTCGAATAATTTTGAAAACGCGACTTTCACACGGGAAAAGCTGGTCAAACAACTAAACCATGAAGGTTCCAGGTTGCAGGAAAAGAAGCCAATAAAAAAAGCCGAAAATGAAACTGAAAAAGATAGTCAAACAGCATAAAACTTATGCTATACAGGAAGAATAATATCTAAATTATGATGATAAAAGAAATTATATTTT
>JAQWCZ010000216.1 GCA_028705705.1 Paludibacter sp. | reverse complement strand
TAGTGATGTTAACACCGGCAACCCTGGCTTTAAGTGCCTGTCCTACATTAAAAACAGGAACAGCCTGTAAATCCTGGGTTTTAACAGATGCGATCGAACCGGTAATGTCACTTTTTTTCATGGTACCGTAACCAACGACAACAACTTCCTCAAGTGTTTTTACATCCTGAGAAAGTTTCACATCCACAACGGTTTGCTTAGCTATCTGAACCATTTCAGACATATAGCCAACATAAGAAAAAACAAGTACCGGATTGGCGTCCCTTACCTCAATACTATACCTTCCATCAAAATCGGTAACAGTTCCAACGCCGGTTCCTCTTACCTGAACAGTAGCACCAATGATGGATTCACCTGTTTTGGCATCAGTAACAATACCGGTAATTCTTCTGGGGGTAATCTTCGTGGTAGATGTACCTTGTGTAGTGGTTTGTGGTTTGAAAACTGAAATGTTCTTGCCACTGATTTCATAACTGATTTTGCTTTGTTTAAACAGTTCATTCAACACATCTCTGATACCGAGGTTGTTTGCATCAACTGAAACAATTTCATTCAGATTCACATCATTGCTTCTTACCAGAATGGAATAACCACTCTTTGATTCAATCTGATTCAGAACCTCACTTAGTGGTCTGTCCTTTATCTTCAGCGTAATTTTAGTTTCCTGTGAAGATACCGTAAAACATAAAGACGTTGTGAATAAAAATAAAAACAAAGCCATTAATCTGTACGAAACAGATCTTCTCGAAACTTCATTTTGTCTCAATAATTTGTTTTTCATTTGTAAATAATTTAAGAATTATTAATTGATCTTATTAATTGGCATCCAAACGTTAATAGTTTGGAAAACTTACTAAGTTCTTTTACTAATGGTCACGAACCTTCCCTGATAGGTCTTTTTCAACTTCTTATCTACATCAAGATAATCAAGGATACTGTTTAAGGATTGATTTAAGTCAAGGACACCTGTGAATAATTCACTTTTTATATTATCACATCTGATTTCAATCTTCACATCAAACTTCCGTTCCAAATCTTTTGTAATTTTCTCAAATGAAGTGTTTTCGAAATATAATTTTCCAACCGTCCATTGTGCAGATTTGTAACATTCTGCTTTAGTAATGGACATATTGCCATCTACTTTTGAATAAATCATTTTTTCATTTGGAACTAAACTCAACACTTCTGAAGTTAAATCTTTTTTATTGGCAATATTAACTTTTCCTTCAATTAAGTTCACTTCAACGTTCGGATCGTCTAAATAAGAACGGACATTGAAAACAGTTCCCAGAACTTTAACTTCAATGTCCAGAATATTCACCAGGAAAGGTTTACCGGTATCCCGGGTAACTTCAAAATAACCTTCTCCGGAAAGTGTTACTGATCTTGTTTTTCTACCATAATTTGCATCATATTTCAGGGTAGATCCTGAATTTAGAATGGCAACTGTTCCATCGGGGAGTATAATTTTGGTGTACGATCCCATCGGAACTATGGTTTCAGTATAAGCTGTAGTTTTTAAATAACCGTATTTTAATAATGTGTTATACGAAACCCCAATTGTTGAAACAACTAACATGAGAATAACTGCAACACGCAAGAAGTTTTTTAAAAAAAAGTTATTCGGTTTGATTGCAGCGTCTTTGATGATAGTATTGATAAGTTTGTTATATTGATGCTTTTTATCTTTTTCCAGAGCAGGAATAAACGAAACAGCACGGGTTTTTGCCATATAAAAATATAGCTCCTTGTTTTCAGGCGTTTCTTCAAGCATCTCAGCTAACTTCTTTTCATCACTGTCTGTGATGATGCCGGCGAACAGATTGCTCATCAGGTATTCAATTCTTTTTGTATCGTTATTATCCTTGTTTTGGTTCATTTTAAAAAGATGTTGCTTTATACTCTCTGTTTATATATACACATCTCAACCTTGTTTCATTTAGACAGTTCTTAATATTTTTTTATTTTTCTCAAATCCCATGTGTTAAACCTTTCATTGTTAATATACTTAATTGAGCAATTTCATTTCTTAAAAAGATTCAAATGCATGAATCCTATATTAATTAATCAAAAAATATATTACTTTTGCATCGAATGTACACGAAATGCAGACATTATTTCTCAGGTATGGATTTTTGTTTTTTTGATCCCCAATGACCAAAATGTCAATAAAATCAATAGATGAGCATGTAATAAGGAAAATTTCAAAAGGCGAGGAAAAAGCTTTTTCTTTGTTGTATGACAACTATTACACTTACCTCAACACTATTGCATTGTGTTATATCTTAGATAAAGACATAGCCAATGAAATAGTAAATGATGTATTTATGAATGTTTGGTACAAAAGAAGTACACTTTCATACCCTATACACGCCTACCTGATTCAGTCGGTTAAAAACGGATGCTTAAATTATATCCGATCGCAGCAAACCAATGAAAGGATGCTGACAGCACATAAAAAACAATTACTCGACTTACAGGAGAATTTTATACTTAACAATCCTACTCCACTGCAATTTGTTGAGAGTCGTGAAGTTGAAAAAGAAGTTAGAGAAGCAATCACAAAATTACCGGAAAAATGCCGGAATATCTTTGAACAATATATTTTCTCGGGAAAAATGCCGGAGGAAATTGCACGGGAACATCTCATTACGGTGAGCACAGTACGCGTTCAAATAAAAAACGCGCTGGATAAATTAAAAGTATCACTAAGTCACCTGATCAGTTTTTTAATTGTATTATTTTTTAACTAAAATTGCAGAACTGACTAATTAACATGCAAAAGGTAAAAAAAGATTTTGATGATTTAATTATTGATTACATCTCAGGAACTATTTCTTCTGAGGATGAGATACAACTTACAGAGCTGTTGGAATCAGATATTGAACTCAAATCGCACTTTAATGACGCCATTAAAATGCGTGCCGTTTCGCATATCCCGGTTTTTGAAGCACAAAAAGGAGCTAATTACACAAAGCTTACCAAGCAAATCAGGCAAAACATGCCGGTTATAAGCAAATCACATGTTATTTTTAAATTCCTGAGCAGGGCAGTTGCAACAGTTGCTGTTGTAATGTCATTGACTGTTGCTACTTTTTACCTGTTCAACACTATTTCTGAAACAAATAATGCAGATCTGTTTTATGTAACAGATGTTCCAATTGGATCACAATCAAAAATAATACTTCCCGACAGTACCATTGTATGGCTCAATTCAGGCTCATCGCTCAAATATGATCAGACGTTTGGAAAAAAAACGAGGGAGGTTTTTTTGACTGGTGAAGGATATTTTGAAGTACAGAAAAATGCAAAGAAACCATTTTATGTAAAAACAGGTGATATCGAGGTACGGGTATTAGGCACTATTTTTAATGTAAGAGCATATAAAGAAGACAACGATATCGTCATAAATCTCATTTCCGGTGCTGTTGATGTATCACTTCATAAAAACAATTATTCAATACCTTTCTCTTTGAAACCAAATGAGAAAATCACCTATAACAAAACAAAAAAGACTTTTGAGACTAAAACGGTAGATGCTTCACGTTCTGCATTATGGACAACCGGAAAACTTTGTTTTGTTAATGCTACACTGGAACAGATATCCAGAGATTTAGAACGAAAATACAATGTAAAAATCAGCATTGAAAGCGAACAAATCAAACATGAAATCTTTTCCGGCAGCTTGAATCTCAACCTTCCCCTAAGTGAAAATCTGGCTTATATTGATGTAGATAAAAAATTTAACATCAATATGAAAGGGGATACAATTGTAATCAAAATTAAATAAAAGCTCTTCTATTCACTTAATTGATTATTTGTTTTTCTATCGTCTTATTCAGCTTATTAGAAAAACAGACCTATACGATTGTTGGGACTTATTTAAATAATCTAATCTTTTTTCATTTTCTTAAATCCAAAAAATGTTTTCATCACGTCTAATATGAAAAACATTGTCAAATTTAAAAAAACAAATTATGAAACGATTCATTTTTATGCTGGTAAGCATTGTGTTAATTTCAACAACAAATTACATAAAAGCTCAGAACGAACAGGACAGTACTACTCAGAAAGTTTCTAAAACCGAGTTGACACAAGCCGAAAAAGATTCTATCTTGTTCGCAAGACTAAGTCCGGAACAATTAATGGACTTGAAAAGACAGGAATTAGAATTAGAATCTCAGAAAATTGAGGCCAGAAGT
>JAQWCZ010000215.1 GCA_028705705.1 Paludibacter sp. | reverse complement strand
ACAGTCCCAATCAACGGAAGCAACATAAAAAATAGTGTGAACAATTTGTTTTTCATGATTATGCTAAATAATTTATTTTGAAACCGGAATCTTTACCACTACCTTCCTTACCACTTCATTACTATCCACTTTCATACAAGGTTTGTGTCCATCCGAAGGAAATAAAACCAAAAAATTTTCGGATGACAACAAATGCTTTGTATAGTTATCCTCATCAAAAAAGGTGATGTCTTTCGTTTCATCATAAGGAGTAACTTCTCTGTTTCTTTTGTTGTCAACAGGTGTAACATAAATATACTCTTTGCCCTTTGCCAAATACTGAATATCTATAAACTTTCTATGTGCTTCAAAGTGTGCCGTATCTTTTGTCAAATACTCATCAATATTAGCATAAGTTCCATCATCAGCCAATTCGTATCGTCCCGGCTTCATTGAATTGAAATCGCTTTCTTTCAAAAACTTCAATGCCGCTTGCCAACTGGCTGGGTTTAATATGTTCTGTTCTGCAAATAATCGTTTGTTGATGCTTGTATCGGGTTTCATGGGGAGTTCTTTGTTCCATCGCGATTCGGCAAACCAAGTTTCTATTTCCCGGTCAGACCATTCTTCTACATTTTTCTTATTATTGCAAAATGAAAATAAACTCATGATCAAAATTGTTGTAATTACTACTCTCATATTTCTATTCTACCTCATTTTTAAACACGAAAAAGGCGGTGAAATACTGAATTTACCGCCTTTGTGAAAAAATATATTGTGTGTTATTATTATAGCATGGCAACTGCTTTCTTGATTTTTGCAAGCCGTTCAGCAAAAGGTTTATTTTGTTTAGCCATTTGTATGTTATAGCGCGCTTGCATCCGGATAAAAAGGTCAGCCTCAATACCCAGCGCTGCTTCAAACAACAAGGCGTACTCGGTAGTTACTTGACGCTTGCAATTCAGAATCTCATTCAACAAGGTATAAGAAATACCCATCTGTTGAGCAAGTTTTCGCTGAGAAAGACCACGATACTCAATTTCTTCTTTCAAAACTTCCCCCGGATGCGTTGGTTCATACGGAGTAAGGTTATTTGCTATCATACGTGGGTCAACCCCTTTTAATGTAATCATACCACTTTTATTTATAATGATTTGACAATTCAAAAATGTTACATACAGTAACAACAGGCTCAACACCCTTGTTCGATATCTTAAACTCAATACGATATTGTTTGTTTACTCTGATAGAAGAAATACCCGCTTTATCACCTTTTAACACTTCATAATTTAAAGAGTTGATTTTATACAACACCTCGATTCCGCTAATATCAAAAAGGATATCGATACAATGCTTGTATTTACGTACAACTTCAGGTTGATAACGATGTTTTTTATCATTCGTTTTTCCTTTTTCATACAAGTCACGCAGGTATTCTTTTTCAAAAGATATAATCATGTCGTTTAAGTTATGTGATGCAAAGATAAATATTTATTTGAACATTCACAAATAAGTGAACAACTTCGCTACGTGATAGCAAAAACCAAACGAAACTCGAGACTTTGCCGAGTGTAGAAATGAATAAAATTCAATACTTTTACGGTAAATTCAATATTTCAAAGAACGTCTTTTTAATTATTACCGCTTTCACGGTCTGTAGTTATTCCACTTTTGGAAGAATAGGCATGTTTTTTATTTATAAATCGCCCCATAATTTTCACATGCCCTGTAATCCGCACCTTCAGCATCCGAACCGAACGCACTCCAGGCCGACGGACGGAAAATCTTTTCTTCCTCCACATTGTGCATGCATACCGGTATGGAAAGCATCGAAGCCAATGAAATTAAATCAGCACCAATATGTCCGTAGCTGATCGCTCCATGATTAGCACCCCAGTAATTCATCACAGAATACACGTCTTTAAACCTGCCCGTGCCGGTTAAGCGTGGCACAAAGAAAGTCGATGGCCATGTTTTATCGGTACGGTTGTCTATGGTTTTGAATACCTCATCAGGAAAAGTTGCACTCCAACCTTCTGCAATCTGTAACACAGGTCCAATCCCTTTTACCAGATTCAAACGACACATTGTCAACGGCATACCTGCTTTGGTCAGGAATTTCGAAGAATAACCGCCGCCACGCATGTATTCCAGTGATGCAGGGTACCACTTGGTGGCTCCGAGCATTTTTTCAACTTCTTCATCTGTAATTTCCCAGTGCGGTTTCATCACCGGATTACCGTTTTTATCGCTTTGCTGACCGGTACCATCCAACGTACACGAACCGGAGTTAATCAGGTGAATGGCTCCTTCTTTTAAGATTCCATCAGGTTTCCAGCCTGTTACCCTTTCGATAGCTTCCGGACTCCAGTAGGTTCTCACATCAGCAAAAATCTGCGCAGTATTGGTCAACAGGTGACCGAACAACATACTGATGCCGTTCAGATGATCATCTTCGGTAGCAAAGGTAAATGCTTCGCGAATGCCGTTCCAATCGAACGATGAATTCAGTATCGCTTCTGAAAAATCACCATCGGGCAGGAAATCAGTCCACTGACGTTGTCCCTGGAATCCTCCGGCAATGGCATTATGGCCCATTGCTTCCTCACCGAATCCCATCTCTTTCAGTTTGGGATTGCCAATCATCAGATCACGCATGATCAGGGTCATCTTCACTACGAACTCCCAATCCTGATCTTTTTGTTCGCGACTGCGTTTCAGGCCTGCCGGATTGTAATCCTCCCCTTCATTTTTCATACAATGAGTTCTGGTCCACTGCATGGCTTTCTCAAATTCTTTCTTATCGTAGATTCCCAACTGAATACGGCGCAGGATCTCAACTGTGTCCACATATTCGGTTCTCATACCCAGATATTCCTGGAGGAATTCAGGATTCACAATAGATCCTGCTATCCCCATCGAAACCGAGCCAATGGCCAGATAGGATTTTCCACGCATCATCGCTACCGCCAAGCCGGCTTTAGCAAAACGCAGCAGTTTTCCTTTCACATCTTCCGGAATATCGGTACTACCGGCATCCTGCACATCGCGTCCGTAAATCCCAAAAGCAGGTAAACCTTTCTGGTTATGAGCCGCCAATGCAGCAGCCAAATAAACAGCACCCGGGCGTTCAGTCCCATTAAATCCCCAAATGGCTTTTGGAATAAGGGGATTCATATCGATAGTTTCTGAGCCGTAGCACCAGCAAGGTGTAACCGACAGACTCAGTCCCACATTTTCATTTTCGAATTTAGCCGCACAATCGGCAGCTTCTTTCACACCACCAATGCAAGTATCAGCAATTACACATTGTACGGGACTTCCATCCGGATATCTCAACTCCGATTCATACAGTTTTACGACCGATTTTGCCAGATTCATGGTCGTATCCTCCAATGATTCTCTGATACCTCCGCGACGACCGTCGATAATCGGACGAATGCCTATTTTAGGATAATTATTGGTTTTCATATATCTTGTTTTTAAGATTATTCGATTGTTGATTTCAGGATTCTTATTGATTGCTGTTTCCCGAAACAACACTATAAGTATTCACTCCCTGTCCTATTTTTTCAATGGCTTTTTTTATTAATTCTTTATGTTCCATGTCAAACTTACAAAACGGACTTGCCAACACATCACTACAAATGCCAACTACTGATAAAGCTGACTTCAGCCCCTTTATATAGCTTGACCCGTATTTCCCATTGCTGTAAATTGTTTCACAAATCTGCATCACTTTCTGTTGCAGTTGATTTACCTTATCCCGATTCATTGCTTTGGCTGCATGATACAAATCAACATAGAGTTTCGGAAATAAGTTGGCTCCCCCGTTTACGCCTCCGCTAGCTCCCATCATAACAGCTTCTGCCGTCATTTCTTCCGGACCAACGAAAATCGAGAAGTCGCTGCGATCACGCATGGCGTACATTACCGACTGAAAATAAGAACCATTGGCTGAACTATCTTTAAAACCGATTACTTTGGGATTCTGAGCTAATCTTTTAATTGTTTCGACACTGAAAGAAACCTTGGTGTGAGCAGGCATATTATATAAAAACAGGGGTAACTCCAACTGAAGAATAAGTCTTTCATAATATTCTGCTAATTCAGGCTGACCAGGCGCAAAATAATAAGGCGGTGCAGAAACAACAGCATCAGCTCCAAATTCAGAGGCCTTTTGACTTAAACGCAAACTATCGGACAACGAAGTATCAGAAATTCCAACGAGCAAGGGCAATCTTCCTTTC
>JAQWCZ010000214.1 GCA_028705705.1 Paludibacter sp. | reverse complement strand
TATAATTTAAAAATTACACGCAAGATAATCATCATGCCACGAAAAAACCATTATGGTGGGTGCACATGCTCCGGAATCTTGAAGTGACAGATACGAAAATGACTGACGTGCTGCAAAATACCGAAACAGTTAATTGGGTAGAACTGGGTGCATATGCTCCGGAATCCGGAGCGCGCGCATCTCTCGTTTTGCTGCTTCATATTTTGCTGCTTAATTCTTGTCCATTCCTTCGAAAAATGATTAAATCATCAGCAAATTGAGGCATTTCTACCTGTAAAATGGTTTAAAATGGGTGTATATCTGCCGGAATGACAGACTTTTTCAACGTAAATTAAACGTTATTAAATCCGGAAAAAGTGGGTGGGTATGCTCCGGAATATGTAATAAACAAACAATAACAAAAAACAATAAAAATGAAAAAGATTACATGTATTCTCCTGGCCGTTTTTATACTTATAGGTAATAGGGCAATATGTCAAAGTTCGTATTTGCTTAATGAAGATTTTGATTCGTACGCTGTTGGTGCTTTTCCCTCAAGTTGGATGCTGCGTTATACTGGTGCCGGAAGGGATTTGCAGGTAGTAACAAATTCCGAATTTGTATCAGCTTCCAAATCTCTGAAACTCGAAGGAGCACCAAACGGTTCTGCAAATGCCGAATTCATATTGTCTTCGACACCGGATATAATTTGGCTCGAAGTAAATGTGAAAGTTTCACATGTGGGTTCAACAAGATATCCGGATTATCCGCATGCACTGATTGGTTTTAATAACAATGATGCATCAAGCTGGAGTAATGGCTATGGATTTGTTGGATTTAACGGATCAAATTTAATTTATGCGACAGGTACCACGCTTCAATCTTACAATGAAAATCAGTGGTACAAAGTAAAAATAAAATACAATGCAGCCATGAATAGCATGGATGTGTGGATTGATGATGTTCAGCGAGGTGTAAATTTGGCACTCTCAGATAATTCTTTGAAATACAATGCAATTCTCCTGCATGGCGGGAACGCAGGTTATTCAATTGAATATTTTGATAATGTAAAAGTATGGGAAGATACGTTTACCGGGATCAATAAGACACATGGGGAAAATTCAATACAAATAATTTCAAATCAGGCAAATAGTGTTCTTACAATAAAATGTACAAGGGAAGCATCCGGACAAGTTGTTTCAATCTATAATATTCAGGGACAACTAAAATTGCAACAAGAATTGCAGGAAGGAATAAATGATGTTGATATTTCAGCTTTTCAAAGAGGATTATATGTTGTAAAGGCAGGGATTCATTAATATCGAATAATTCAAAAGATCCTGAAAAAGTAAATTGCTTGTAAACGTTTGAACCGGTCGGCTTATTCAGGTAAGCTTACCGGTTTTTTTATAGATGCCCATCTAATTTGAGATAGATGCCGTTCTATCTTCAGTCAAGTCCTGTTTTGTCATCAGCAAAGTCCTGTTTTTGCATTTAACACTATCGACTGTAATAAAACCTTCACTTTATCAGTGTGTTATGCGAATCAAGAGAGTGGAATTAGATTTCTCGCTTTGCTTCGAAATGCCCGAACCCGTCGTTGAAATTGATAAATGAATACGCAATAGTTGACGACGGGTAATCTCAACATATAAATTACCTGTCATCCTGAATTGAGCGAAGCGAAATGAAGGATCTCATATTTTCAACTACTGATTCGCAAGTATTATACTTCTTTATGTAGCTATTGTTCAGTTAACTGATTAGAAATGAAAGAAAAATTGCTTCCGTATGTTAAATTTATCGAATTTTATTTTTAAGTTTGCAAAGAAAAAATTCAGGGGGGAGTTTGTTGGAAAATCTAATCGATAATGAGCGGAATGGATTTTTGTTGAAATGCAATTGAAAAGATCTTTCGGCTTTTTTGGGGGAATCGTACTATATACCTGAAAAAACAAAAGTATACAATGTATTTGTATGGTGTAATGTTAGATGCACCTATGTGGGTAGTGGGGTAGTGGTATAAGTAAGTTGTGCCAATCCTGGATAAACGATAAAACAAAAAACAGAGACTTTTAAGTATGTTAATTTGAAAAAAGAAAATTATGAATATTAAAATTAGATTGCTGATTATTTTGTTAATCTCATCGGCCTTTGGGCATGTAGGTTTAAAAGGACAGACATCAACAGATACAGAAAGAACAATATATTTCATGCGAGCCAAACAGTTCTATGGAAGTAGAGCTAAGATGAACCTAATGATTAATGAAGAGCTATTTCATCAATTCAAAAGCGGGACTCGATTAATTTTAAAAACGAGTCAAAAAGATACATTGAGTATTCAGATTGTTTATCCATTAATAAAGAGTAATAAGTCAAAAGTACTTAAGATTACACCTGATAACACATCTGAAGTCTATATTGACTTGTTTTACTGGGGAGAAGGTTATAATCCATTAAAACATGCCGGGGTTCTTAATCCTGTTGGAGGAACTCCGGAGTTTAATATAGAAATTGTTGAAATGCCATTTGATGAAGGCAAGAAGAAATTTAACCAGTCGGAAATATATAAAGACAACAATAAAATAATAGAATCAAATTTCAGTCGGAAAACTGAAAGCCAATAATAATGTGTTGGGAAACAGAGGGAATAAGAAGTTTTATGACATTCAGACTTCTATTCTGGATGGTAACTAACAACAACATGGGCATTAGAATAATACAGCATGAAAACCAGAGATGTGGAGAAAGTGAGACGTGGTTCCGAACATGTTTTTTCGAAAGTGTATTCGGGTGAGTTCTCCTCAGGGTATAGTGTTTTTGCTGTGCATTTCAGGTGTTAAATTAATGCATACTACTATATTTCCTCAAACAAATGATAATACTCTTTTGTTATACATTAAAATAATACAAAGCACTTAATGTGAACATGTTTATTTTTGTAAGTAGTGTTCAGTTTTGAACAGAAATGTGTTATATTTGCACACGAAATTGAAGTTCCCGAGTAAATCTATAATTACAAATAGTCATATTGTTTCCTTTATAAGTTGTTTAATCAACAAGTAAATTGATTGCTTCAAACCTTCTACTTTCCAAAAAATGGCAAACGAATTTCAAATATCTTTTAATGAATCTAAGACAATAAATGCAGTTTTGTACATTGTCAGTAGGCTAAAGAGAAAAGACTTTCACAAAGTCTTTAAGATACTCTATTTTTCGGACAGAGAGCATTTGAATGAATATGGCAGACCTATTACAGGAGATAAGTACATTGCAATGAATGATGGTCCTGTGCCGACAAATCTATATGATATATTTAAATCTGTCAGAGGAGATGGCTATTTTAAAGAATTTGGCAAAGCATTCGAAAAGTATTTTTCTGTTGTTGATTGGGATATCATTCGTTCAAATAAAGAACCTGATCTGAGAAAATTATCTAAAACGGATCTGAAACATATTGATAAATCAATAAGCCTTTATAGTGATATGTCATGGGATGAAATAAAAGAAAAGTCTCATGATTATGCATGGTCAAATACGGCAAGGAACAAAGAAATAAACTTCGAGGATATAATTCGTGAAGCTGGTGGTAATGATGATTATATCAATTATATCAAAGAACAAAATTTACTTTCAAGCCTTTGTAAATAATGTCTATTGGAGACTTTTTACATAAGAGCACAAAAGATAAACTATTTAAGTTTTCTTTAAGTAAAGGAGCTGTTTTCCTCAATAAATTCGACCAGATAGATCATCCTAAATTTTTTATTGTAGCAGGATTAAGCGCAGATAAAGTGTTTACGTGTTCGGTGTATATCAATTCAAACATACCCCCTGCAATAATGAGTAAACAATCAATTCTGGATTTACAAGTCCCGCTCAAAGGTTCAAAATATAGGTTTTTAGATTATGATTCTTTTGTTTGTTGTTCTACACTACTCCCGATTGAGACTGAAAAAATCAGGAAATGGATATATGAAACAAAGACCTGTGAAATTAAAGGTCAATTAGATGATGAGGATCTAGAAAATATAACCATTACATTGATAAAATTAGGTTTACTTTCAGAAGAAGAAATTGACCTGTATTTTTCTGAATAAATTTTAATCCAACTCGAATGAGATGAGAGTATCTTCTTTGAATTCAACAGAAAAGATGCCCCTTCTTTTCCTCGGTCATGGGAACCCCATGAACGCGATTGAAGAGAATCAGTTTGTAATTGGTTTCAGGGCGATAGCAAAAGAACTTCCGCAGCCCCA
>JAQWCZ010000006.1 GCA_028705705.1 Paludibacter sp. | reverse complement strand
TTCCTTTGGATTGGTGTCATACTTTTGTCATAGAAGAAAAATTTGAGTTTAGTAAGGTCACACCAACTATTTTCATAACTGATAAACTCAAATCTTGGGGAGTCAGCATATTCATCGGAGGATTGATCTTATCTGCGATTATCTGGATTTCCACCCTTACCCCGCAGTACTTTTGGTTACTGGCTTTTGCGGTGACCACCATTTTCAGTCTCGTGATGGGCATGTTTTACTCTCAACTGATTGTTCCTTTATTTAATAAACAAACGCCACTGCCGGAGGGTGAATTACGTACTACCATTGAAAAATTTGCAACTTCTGTAAATTTTAAACTAAAAAACATCTTTGTTATCGATGGTTCGAAACGTTCCACCAAGGCCAATGCCTATTTTACCGGCTTGGGTCCCAAAAAACGTATCGTGTTGTATGATACCCTGATGGAACAAATGACAGCGGACGAAATTGTGGCGGTACTGGCACATGAAATCGGTCATTACAAACACAAACATGTGTTCAAAAATTATGCTTTTTCGCTGCCTTTCAGTCTCTTATTGTTCTATTTTCTCGGATGGATGTTGAACAGTGATTTACTCGCTCAAGCATTGGGAGGTGAAAAAGCGGTATTTCACTTGAATGCCATTGCATTTTTCACCCTTTATACTCCCATTTCTACTTTATTAGATTTAACGGGTAATATCCTATCAAGAAAATATGAATACCAGGCAGATACGTATGCGAAAACCCACGGTTTAGGAGAACAGTTGATATCAGGATTAAAGAAACTTTCTGCAAAATCGCTGAGCAACCTGATACCACATCCGCTTTATGTGTTTTTTAATTATTCACATCCAACACTATATCAACGCATTACTAAAATTAAATCGACATGAGACTGGGAATTATTGGGGCTATGCCGGAAGAGTTGGATTTAATTATCGCTTCGGTTGAAAACAAAGAAATTGTTGAATATGGAAGCAGGATATTTTATAAAGGAAATTTGTTCGGACAGGAAGTGGTAGTCGTGTTTTCCCGTTGGGGGAAAGTGGCTGCTGCGACTACAGCAACAAGTCTGATTCTTGAATTTAACGTTGACCGCATTGTTTTTACGGGAGTTGCCGGTGGAATTTCACCTGATGTGCAGATAGGTGACATTGTCATTGCTCAACGGCTTTTTCAGCATGATATGGATGCACGACCGCTGATGCGCCGTTTCGAGATACCCTTAACAGGTAAAACATCTTTCGAAATCAATCCTCAGGATCAGGAATTGATGGTGAAAGCTGTGCATCAATTTTTAAAAGATGACAAGGACTTCAGGAAAATACTCGCTGATCAACACATTAAAAATCCAAAACTGATAATAGGTGACATTGCCAGTGGTGATTTGTTTGTTTCAACACCGGCCATGAAAAATGCCCTGATTAAAAACCTGCCTTCTGTAGTTTGTGCCGAAATGGAAGGTGCCGCCGTGGCGCAGGTTTGCGATGACTTCGGAATTCCCCTCGCAGTGGTGCGGGTAATTTCCGATACAGCCGATGATAAAGAAGCAATTACTTATGTAGGATTCGTGAATCAACACGCGGGACAATATTCATTGTCGATTTTGAAAGAATACATAAAATTGTTGAATGTGTAATATAGTAGGGACGTATGGGATACGTCCCAATAAGAATTAATACGTCCTATAAAAACCCAATATATACCGTTAAATAATTATTTACACCAAAAAAATAGATATATCAGATAATTAACAATTAAATCACTTTTTAGAAAATGGAAAACAACATTATTTATCTCGTGCTTATTGCCTCCATTGTGGCATTGGCATTCGCGTTTTATTTCTTCAAACAAATGATGAAAGAGAGCGAGGGAACCGATACAATGAAAAAAATTGCCCTGCATGTGCGTAAAGGTGCCATGGCTTATTTAAAACAACAATACAAGGTTGTAACAATCGTATTTGTTGTACTTGCAGCAATTTTTGCCGTGATGGCTTATTTCGACCTGCAAAACAACTGGGTGCCTTTTGCCTTTCTGACAGGCGGTTTCTTTTCTGGTTTGGCTGGTTTCTTTGGGATGAAGACTGCTACTTACGCTTCTGCCCGAACAGCAAATGCAGCTAAGAATTCTCTGAACAGTGGATTGAAAGTAGCTTTTCGTTCGGGAGCTGTGATGGGACTTACCGTGGTAGGATTGGCTTTGCTTGATATCTCCGTATGGTACCTGATTCTGGATCATTTTGTTCAGGAAGCTGATCAGGCGCACAAAATGATGTACATAACCACAACCATGCTTACATTCGGTATGGGTGCGTCTACACAAGCTTTGTTTGCCCGTGTAGGGGGAGGTATTTACACCAAGGCTGCTGATGTGGGTGCCGACCTGGTTGGAAAAGTAGAAGCTGGTATCCCAGAGGATGATCCGCGTAATCCTGCAACCATTGCTGATAACGTAGGTGATAATGTAGGTGATGTGGCCGGTATGGGTGCTGACTTGTACGAATCTTATGCCGGTTCTATTCTGGCTACTGCGGCATTGGGTGCGTCGGCTTTTATGATGAATCCAGCGATGCAGGTAAAAGCAGTTATTGCTCCCATGTTGATTGCAGCCATTGGCGTGGTATTATCAATCATCGGTATCTTCCTCGTGAAGACAAAAGAAGGTGCTAAAATGAAACAATTATTGGCAGCATTAAGTCGTGGGGTTAATACAAGTTCTGTTTTGATTGCCATCGCCACTTTTGCCATCTTATATGCCCTGCAAATTCAAAATTGGATGGGTATTTCTTTCTCGGTAATCGCTGGCTTGTTTGCCGGTATCATCATTGGTCAGTCAACCGAATATTATACATCTCAAAGTTATAAACCGACACAGAAAGTGGCTGAAAGTGCCAAAACCGGTCCTGCAACCGTTATTATCTCAGGTTTGGGCCTGGGGATGATTTCGACTGCTATTCCGGTAATCACCATTGGTTTTGCTATTATCCTGGCTTACCTGTGTGCCATCCAGTTTGACATGGCTAATTTTCTTGCTCCGCAAAACCTGAGTCTTGGTTTGTATGGAATTGGTATTGCTGCAGTGGGTATGCTTTCAACCCTCGGTATAACGCTGGCAACCGATGCTTATGGCCCGATTGCTGATAATGCCGGTGGAAATGCTGAAATGAGCGGACTGGGCAAAGAAGTTCGTCAGCGTACCGATGCTCTGGATGCACTGGGTAACACAACCGCTGCAACAGGTAAAGGTTTTGCCATTGGTTCGGCTGCTTTGACTGCTCTTGCTTTGCTTGCATCTTATATAGAAGAAATTAAAATTGCGTTGGTACGTATTGCTGATGCTGCATCTGATGGATTGGTGCAGGTTGGAAGTGAAATGATGAATTCCGAAACGATCAAACTGGCTTCTTTCTCAGACTTCATGGAGTTCTATGACGTGAACCTGATGAATCCGGTTGTGCTGGTGGGTGTTTTTGCCGGTGCAATGATGTCATTCCTGTTCTGCGGTCTGACTATGAATGCTGTGGGACGTGCAGCTCAAAGTATGGTGGAAGAAGTTCGTCGTCAGTTTCGTGAAATAGTTGGTATTATGGAAGGTAAAGCTGAACCAGATTATGCACGTTGCGTGGCAATTTCTACGAAGGGTGCGCAACGGGAAATGTTATTTCCATCGATTTTAGCTATCGTAATTCCGATTATCATCGGCGTTATTTTTGGTGTAGCCGGTGTACTTGGTTTGTTGATTGGTGGATTGAGTTCAGGTTTTGTCCTGGCTGTTTTCATGGCAAATGCGGGTGGTGCCTGGGACAATGCTAAAAAATACATCGAAGAAGGTAATCTCGGCGGAAAAGGATCTGATAATCATAAAGCAACAGTAGTCGGGGATACCGTAGGAGATCCGTTTAAAGATACTTCCGGTCCATCTTTAAATATCCTGATTAAACTGATGAGTATGGTGTCTATCGTAATGGCAGGACTCACCGTGGCTTGGAGCTTATTTTGATATTAGATTGTAAAAGGTATATTTTGACCTTTTGCTGAATAAAAAACACGAAGCATTTGTGAATATTTCGTGTTTTTTATTCAGTTTATTGTTTAATCTTTCTTCCGGGAAATGAATTTTTTCCCTTTTCGAGCAAAAATTGTACATGCTTTTCTATGGCTAAAGCAGTAGCAGTAGCACCTGAATAAGCATCGAGGGTAACCTTTTCGGCCTCTTTTAAGTTTTTATTATTCCACTGACTGAAAAACCCTGCATTTTCAAGCAATCTAACATAACTTAATGTTTCGCAATGTGTTAGTAATGTTACTTTTTGTATTTTACCTTTTTTGTCAATAATAATCATGACCGGAGTTGTTCCTTTGTAGCCAATAATATCAGAACAAACCTGCTGACTGTTCATGGCATAGCCAATCACTTTATTATCTTTATTCAGAATCTGATACCAAAAATCATTCACTTTATCTACTTTAATAGCATCAGGATAAATACTTTGCACAACAGCTTTGTTGGATACTTCATGTAAAATGGGTTCTGCATTTCTTCTCCCTCTTTGTGCAAATGGGAACGTTGAAAATAACAACAAAATAAGCATGAATCGAAATGGCATAATATTTTATATTTTAGAGCACAAAATAAATGCTTTTAATTCGAATTACAAACAAAAGATTGTATACTTTCTTGAGATTTACTATTGCTGTATTATATGCAAAATACTATCTTTGTAAAAAAATTATCAGTACTCCGGTTTGTCGCTTTGCTTTTGGTAAAGAGGAAAGTCCGGGCAACACAGGGCACCATACTTCCTAACGGGAAGCTGTTCGCGAGGGCAGGGTAGTGTAACAGAAAATAACCGCTTCGGTTTGCCGGAGAAAGGGTGAAAAGGCGAGGTAAGAGCTCACCGGTACTTGTGGTAACACAGGCAGCCGTACATCCTATGGGTTGCAAGATCATGTATACCGGCGCATGTAGGACGGCCCGTCCGATGTCGGGGGGTAGATTGCTTGAGGCTGTTGGTGACAACAGTCCCAGATAAATGACAAACACCTTGCTTGCAAGGCACAAAACCCGGCTTATAGGAGTGCTGTTTTTATTAATGGTTAGTTGATAGTGGTTAGTGGTTAATTAAAATCATAACCACTAATCACTAACCACTATCAACTAAATTAAATGGCCGCCAAACTAATCATCTTCTCAGCACCTTCCGGTTCAGGAAAGAGTACCATCGTGAATTACCTGTTAAAGGCTGGTTTCGATATTGAGTTTTCGATATCAGCTACCAGTCGACCTCCCCGTGGTAATGAACAAGATGGCGTCGAATATTACTTTTTGTCACCCGATGAATTTCGCCGCAGAATAGCTGCCAATGAATTTATTGAATATGAGGAAGTTTACAAAGATACTTATTATGGGACTTTACGCAGCGAAATTGAGCGAATTGGAAAGAAAAGCAGCAATATCGTTTTTGATGTGGATGTTGTGGGTGGATTAAACATTAAAAAACAATACGGAGATCAGGCCTTGCTTATTTTCATCGCACCTCCGGGAATTGATGAGTTGCGAAAAAGACTAACCGACAGAGGAACAGATTCACCTGAAATGATTGATTTACGCATTGCAAAAGCGGAATATGAACTGTCTTTTGCTCCACATTTTGATGTAACCATCGTGAATGACGATCTCGAAACGGCCAAAAAAGAGGCAGAAAAGGTAATTAGTGATTTTCTGGGTAATATAAATTAGCTTACAACAAGCTCGTCGAAGGTTTATCTTTGATTTGATCAATACATATTTTTACAAAATCCCATTTCTCATAGTCATCCCGCATGGCTGTTTCATTCCAGAATACAAAATCTATATCAATAGGAACGATACCGTTTAATTTTCCTTCCGGTGTTCTGCCCAGGTCTTGTTCAATTTGTTTGAAAAATCGCACAGAATCTTCAAAGTATTCATCAGACAGAATTTTAATTGCCTGATTATAAAAATGATTTTTATATTTTTTATTTCTGGGTAAAGTGATCAATACAGTACTCTCATCAATAATTTCATATTTATCATTGATCCTTTCTTTTGCCCTGGTGATGTTTACTTCCGGGTTCAGATTGCTTCCCAACATGATGATGCCTTCGTTCATACAATATGTTTAAGAGTTTAATGGTTTAAAATTTAAGAGTTCAATTGTTCATTGTGCTCCTTATGTTAACTCATGTGACTAATGTGGTTGATAAATCAAAAAAAGAGCCGAAGATAATTTCTCCGGCTCTTTACCTCTTATTACTTAATAACGGTAGTCTTTTAATTGTTCCTGAAGACGCTTTCGAGCCAGAAAAATACGGCTTTTAACGGTGCCAATCGGCAATTTCATTTTTTCAGCAATTTCTTCATATTTGAATCCCTGAACGTGCATGGAAAACGGAATTCTGTATTCGTCGGCAAATGAATTGATGCTGTTCCTGATTTCTCCTGCCGAATAAGAGCTTTCAGGACTTTCAAATCCGGAATTCTGCGGTAAATTCAGGTGGTGCAAATCTTCAGTTTTGTCAATTACAGTCTGGTTACGCACAATTTTACGGTAATTGTTGATGAAGATATTCTTCATGATGGTGAGCACCCATCCTTTAAAATTGACATTATCAGTAAATTTTTCCTGATTATCCAATACTTTTAAGGTAGTATCTTGCAATAAATCTTCTGCTTCTTCACGATTTAATGTGAGTGAAAAGGCAAAATTCCTCATGTTGCTTTGTAATGCTACCAGCTCATTTTCAATGTGTACATTTTTCATTTTCTGTAGTTTTATGTGTGAATAACTTAACAGAACCTAATATGGGTTCAACTCCATATTATGAAAAAACTTCCTCACAAAAGCAAGTAATTGATTGTCAGTTGTCTATACTGAATGATGCGAAATAAAGAGCTCTTTCGAAAATTTTTTAATAATATTTTCGCTACAAATATAAAAATTTATTTTTGAAATGTTAGTATATTTGAACAAAATATTTTGCACAATGAGAAAAATATCCATATCGATTTTATTTATAATTGTTCTAAGTTCGTTGAACAGCTTAAAAGCTGCTGAAAAACTAATTTATAAAATTGATATCAAGAAAGACATAGGAAGTACAACCTGGTTATACACTCAAAAAGGATTTGATGAAGCCAGGAAAAAAAATGCGGATGCCATTTTGATTCATATAAATACCTACGGAGGTGAAGTGGTCTATGCCGACTCTATCCGTACCAAAATATTAAATGCCAAAACCCCGGTTTATGTTTTTATAGATAACAACGCTGCATCTGCTGGTGCATTGATTTCTATAGCCTGTGATAAAATTTTCATGCGACCAGGTGCTAGTTTTGGCGCTGCGACTGTTGTCAACCAAACCGGAGAACAGATGCCTGATAAGTATCAGTCGTATATGCGGGCTACCATGCGTGCCACAGCAGAGGCACACGGGCATGATACCATCATTCAAAGAAATGATACCATCATCAAATGGAAAAGAGACCCATTGATTGCTGAAGCCATGGTGGATGAAAGAACTGTTATTCCAAACCTGATTGATTCCGGTAAAACACTCACCTTTACAACGCTTGAAGCACAAAAATATGGTTATTGCGATGGTGTTGCAGCAAGTGTGAATGAATTGATAACCAAAAACCTGCAAATTGAGTCCTATGAACTGGTTACGTTTAGACCCACTATGTTGGATAATATCAAAGGATTTCTGATGAATTCCGTTTTACAGGGTATCTTAATCATGTTGATTATCGGTGGAATTTATTTTGAACTGCAAACGCCCGGTATCGGATTCCCGCTTGTAGTTGCCATCACAGCAGCTTTGCTGTATTTTGCTCCTTTATATATTGAAGGTCTGGCAGCTAATTGGGAAATACTGTTATTTATCATTGGTTTAATATTATTAGTCATCGAGATATTTGTCATACCTGGATTTGGTATTGCTGGTATTTCAGGAATAGTCCTGGTTATTGCTGGATTGACTTTAAGTTTACTCGAAAATGTCAATTTTAATTTTGAGCCGGTAGAATCCGGAGAAATTGGTAAGGCATTGCTTACTGTAACAGCCGGTATATCGTTTGGATTCGCGTTGGTTTTGTACCTGAGCGCTAAGATTGGCACAAAGGGATTGTTAAGAAATATTGCCCTCAATACCTATCTCGAAAAAGAAGCCGGTTACGTGGCTGTACCTATGGAAAACAAAGCGCTAGTTGGAAAACAGGGCAAAACCAGAACTGATTTACGTCCCTCTGGCAAAGTTACGATCGATGGGGTTGTATATGATGCTGTTTCTGAAAGTGGGTTTATTCCCAAAGACACCGCTGTTGAAGTGATCAGGTACGAGATGGGTCAATTATATGTTTTAGTGCTGACACAAAATTCATAATATCTTCGGTAGTTGTGTCGAAAGAACACATCCACCGAAGTTCCATCGTGTTTTCATCCCAAATGTAAAAGGGATATATTTTTTGCAATGGTTCGATAGCTTTTTCTGGAATGATCGCAAAAACAGCATTGGCATCAACCGGACGGGTAATTTTTATTTCCGGAATGAAGGAAATTTCAGATGCCAGTAAATGAGCCATCTGGTTGGCATGAAAAGCCATTCTAAACCATAAATCATTACTTAATAGCGCGATAAATTGTGCCGCGATGAATCGGTTTTTAGAAAAAAGCTGAGCTGACTGCTTTTGATAGAACTCAGCATTTTTTTTGAGTTCAGCATTGAAAATCAGTACGGCTTCACCTATCATCAATCCGTTTTTAGTTCCCCCGAAACTCATGATGTCGATGCCACAATCAACCGTAGCTGTTTTAAAATTAACTTCCAGTGCTGCAACCGCGTTTGATATTCTGGCCCCATCAAGGTGTACATACATGTCATTGGTATGGGCAAAATCGCACAGGAATTTGAGTTCCTGAAGTGAATAAACAGTACCTAATTCAGTACTCTGACTAATTGAAATGACTTTAGGTTGATTATGATGAACGTTTCCTTTGGTTTTTAAGAGCGGACGAATCAATTCAGGAGTTAGTTTTCCGTCATGCGAAGGCAGGGGTATCAGCGTACAACCTGTGCTTTGTGTAGGAGCGCCACATTCATCCACGTGAATATGAGCAGAATCAGTACAAACGATGGAGTGAAAGGGTAGCGTACAACATTTCAGCGCGATTACATTGGCGCCTGTGCCATTAAATGCATATAATACTTTTACCGGTCCAAATAAGGATTCAAATAATTGATTGGCTCGATTTGTAAAGCTGTCGGCTCCATAAGAAATCTCATGAGAGTTGTTGGCGTGTTGTATTGCATCAAGTATTTCCGGATGAATACCTGAGTAATTGTCGCTTGCAAAAGCTTTCATGCAAGATTAGAATTTAAATTTATCGAAAAAGCTTTTTTTGGCCTCAGGTTCTTCTGCTGTTTCGTCTGAGGAAGATTCGGATGGGTTGGTATCTTCAGTTGATGGATATTCACGGGGAACAGCTTCTCCTTGTTCTTTTTTGATAAATCCTATTACATCTTCCAATCCTTCAACAAATTTATTGAAATCTTCTTTGTATAAGAATATCTTGTGTTTTTCGTATGTTACCTGTGCATCCTGATCAAATCCATTAATCTTTTTCTTGCTTTCTGTAATGGCTAAAAACAAATCATCATTTCTGCTTTTCTTAACGTCAAGATAATAAATTCTTTTCCCTGCTTTGATGGATTTAGAATAAATGATTTCGTTGTCTTTTTTCTCCAGTTCAATTTTTCTTTTCTCGACTTCCATAACGAATATCTTCTAAATTGTTTATTATTAAGGTCTTAAATATGTGTGAAGTTGTTTTGACCTTTTGACTCCAAATTTCTGTATTTTTTTTGAAATTAACAAGTAAATGGTTATATTTTTATCTAAAAAGCAGTATCTTTGTCCGAAATTTGAAAACGTTCACATTATTATATGATAAACAGAATATTGCTGCGAATCAAGATTATTCAAATCTTGTATGCATTCTATAAGGGCGAAGGCAAAACAACGCTTATGGTCGAAAAAGAGCTTTTTCACAGTATCGAAAAAACTTATGATCTTTATTATCACTTACTCAATCTTATCATTCAAATTACCGGGTACGCTGCCTCCCGAATTGAATCAAAAAAAAATAAATTAAGACCTTCACCTGAAGATATCAATCCCAATACCCGTTTTATTGATAATTCATTTGTGGCTCAGCTTAGAGCTAATATTCAATTTGTCAATTATTTAACACAGCATAAATTATCTTGGGTGAATCATTCCGAAATAATCAAAGAATTGTATGATGAGATTATTGAATGTGATTTTTATCAGGAATATATGACTCTTGATAAAGTTGAATATCAGGATGATAAAGAAGTCTGGCGTAAGATATTCAAGCGGGTAATTTTACAAAATGAAAGTTTGGATAATTCAATTGAAGATCAGAATATTTTCTGGACTGATGACATAGAAATAGTGGTCAGTTTTATTATTAAAACGATCAAGCGTTTTGAACTGGAATCGGGTACTAAACAGACATTGATGCCCATGTTTAAAGATGAAGAAGATGCAGAATTTGCCCGGAAATTATTGCATGGAGTCATTAAAAACGGAAATACATATAGGGATATAATTGATAAACATACACAAAATTGGGAGCTCGACCGCATTGCATTCATGGATATTTTGATTATGGAGGTAGCTTTGTCGGAGTTGATGGATTTTCCTACAATTCCGGTTAATGTTACCTTGAATGAATACATTGAAATAGCCAAGAATTACAGTACAGATAAAAGCGGTATTTTCATTAACGGAGTATTGGACAATATAGTTGGAGAACTTAAGAAAGAAAATAAGCTAATCAAAGTAGTGATGTTCACAAAATAAAAAAATATACTATATTTGCATGTGTTAAATTAAAAACAAAAAATATGAATTTATTAAGCTTATTATTACAAGCTCCTGCGGGACAAGGAAGCGGTGGTGGCATGTCAGGTATCCTGATGATGGTCTTGATTTTTGTTGTTTTCTATTTCTTTATGATTCGTCCGCAGCAAAAACGTCAGAAAGAGATTAAAAAACAACGTGAAAACATGCAGGTTGGAGACAAGGTTGTTACTTCAGGAGGTATTTATGGTAAAATCCGTGAAATCAAAGAAGATAATACCGTGATTATCGAAATTGCTGAAAATGTTCGCATTAAAGTAGATAAATCTTCAGTTTTCCTGTCATTACAGGATGCACAGCAAGGACAGCAGAAATAACGAAATCAGATAATGGCTGATTACAGCAGAAGGAAATTAATTCAATTTGCCCTGAAGCTTAAATCATTCTTTGTTTCAAAAGATGTTTTAAGCTTCTTGGCGTTTTTGTTGCTTTCTGCTACTTTTTGGTTTGTAAATGCCCTGAATAAAGACAGAGAGCTTACCCTGACAATTCCGCTTGAATATGTAGATATTCCTAAGAACCTGATGTTTGAAGAAGAATTACCAAGCGAAGTAAGTGTAAAAGTAAAGGATTTGGGTGTAAATTTGTGGACTTACATACGTAATAAACCGGAACCGGTAAGTGTGAGATTTGAAAAAGGGAATGCAGAAAAAGGAAATTTTAATATTTCTAATTTACAATTGTTATCATTGGTTTCTGAAAGATTGCTACCCTCGACTTCAATCCTATTGATAAGTCCTGAAAGTATTAACACAACTTATGTCAGGCTCTATTCAAAAAAAATTTCTGTCAGATTAAACAGCGAGATCAGTCTGGAAAATCAGTATATGTTCTGTAGTCCGATTGAAATATTTCCTGAAGAAGTTGAAGTGTACGGACCGCGCAATGTCCTGGATAAACTGACTGAATTAACGACTGAAAAGTTGGAAATAAAAGAACTTCGGGATACAATAATCCGTTTTGTTTCAATTAAACCCATTAAATCATTACAATATTCAGTTGAAAAAATAAAAGTAAAAGCCTGTGCGGAAATGTTTACTGAGAAATCTATCAGTTTACCTGTTCAGATCATTAACAATCCGGAAAATATATCCATTATTTCATTCCCTGCTGAAGTGAAGGCAGTTTTCAATATTGCTGTAAAAAACTTCAAGGCTTTTCAGTCTAGCGACATACATGTTGTTATAGATTTCAACGAGATCAAAAAAGGAGATTTAAAAAAGAAAAGATTAAAAATAATCAATAACAAACCTTATATTTCTAATATCAGAATTCAACCTGAAGAAGTAGAATTTTTACTGGAAGAAAAATGACAACTGAAATTCAAATGGTCGACCTGAAAGGCCAATATCAGAAAATAAAACAAGAAGTTAATGCCGGGATTCAGGAGGTTATAGAATCTACTACTTTTATTAAAGGTGGTAAAGTGACTGATTTTCAACATCATCTGGAGAATTATCTAGGTGTAAAACATGTCATCCCTGTTGGAAATGGAACTGATGCACTGCAAATAGCCCTCATGGCATTGGGTTTGAAACCGGGTGATGAGGTACTTACCCCAACATTTACTTTTATTGCAACTGCCGAAGTGGTTGCGTTACTCGGACTCACTCCGGTTTTGGTGGATGTTGATTTTGGCACCTTCAACATTTCCATCGAAGCACTTAAAAAAGCAATAACACCCAAAACTAAAGCCATAATTCCTGTTCATCTTTTTGGACAACATGCTGATATGGATGCCATCCTGGAAATTGCCCGTGCTCACAATTTATTTGTTATTGAAGATGCTTGTCAGTCAATTGGTGCTATTTATACTTTTGCAGATGGTACAAAGGGACAATCAGGATGTATGGGACATATTGGTTGTACTTCCTTTTTTCCGTCAAAAAACCTCGGTTGTTATGGAGATGGGGGTGCCATTTTTACCAACGATGATGCATTAGCTGTTAAGATGCGTGCAGTGGCAAATCATGGTATGGAAGTGAGATATTATCATGATTATGTAGGTGTTAATTCACGCCTGGATAGTATTCAGGCTGCCGTGTTGGATGTGAAACTGAAATACCTTGATTCCTATATTCAAAAAAGGCAACAGGTTGCTACCGCTTATGATCAGGCTTTTTCAAGATATGATCAATTGATTATTCCCGGAAGAAATCCATCTTCAACCCATGTGTTTCATCAATATACATTGAAATTAAAAGAACTTGACAGGGTTGCATTGCAAAAACATTTACAGGCTAAGGGTATCCCTTCGATGGTGTATTATCCGGTACCACTACACATGCAGAAAGCTTATTTGAATGACAGATACAGGAAAGGTGATTTTCCGGTTGCTGAGCAATTATCAGCCTGTGTATTATCATTACCTATTCATACAGAGATGGATGAGGAACAAATTCAATATATTACCAATAATCTGATTGCGTTTTTATGAGTGATTTTTTCGCACACGAAACAGCCGTAATTGATGCCGGATGTAAGATTGGTACAGGTACCAAAATATGGCATTTCTCACACATCATGCATGGATGTGAAATTGGAGAAAATTGTAATATTGGGCAGAATGTTGTGGTCTCACCCGGTGTAAAATTAGGTCGGAATGTTAAAATTCAAAACAATGTATCAGTTTATACAGGCGTGATATGTGAAAATGATGTTTTTTTGGGTCCATCGATGGTTTTTACGAACGTTATCAATCCTCGTAGTCATGTGATCCGACGGGATGAATACAAAACTACAATGGTGCGAAAAGGGGCAAGTATAGGAGCTAATGCAACCATTGTCTGTGGTAACGAAATTGGTGAATATGCCATGATAGGAGCTGGATCAGTTGTTACTAAACCTGTCAAAGCATACGCTCTGGTTGTGGGTAATCCGGCCAAACAAACGGGATGGGTGAGTGAGTTTGGACACCGTTTGCAATTCAATCATTATGGTATTGCTGAATGTCCGGAAACAAAACAACAATACTTGTTTGAAAATGATACAGTTAAAAGAATTAGTTAATCACACTTTAAATCCTTTAATAATATGATAAAGTTCGCAGTTGTAGGTCAGGGACACATCGGAAAGAGACATGCAGAAATGATCCGTAGAAATCCGAACACATCACTGGTTGCTGTATGTGATATTTTACCCAAACATGAATTGGGACTCGATAATATCGAAGAGCAGTTCTTTCATTCTTTTGATGAATTAATCCAGTCGGGTCTCGATTTTGATGTGGTTAATATTTGTACCCCCAACGGTTTCCATGCAGAATATGCTATCAGGGCACTGGAAACAAAAAAACATGTTGTACTGGAAAAACCGATTGCCTTGACAAAAGCTGATGCAGAGAAGATTTTGTTTAAATCACTGAAAATGTCGAGACATGTGTTCAGTGTCATGCAGAACCGTTATTCTCCTCCGGCTGTCTGGTTAAAACAAATTGTAGATGATCAGATATTGGGTGATATTTACATGGTTAAGCTGGATTGTTACTGGAATCGTGACGAACACTATTATAAACCCGGAAGCTGGCACGGTGATGTGAAATTAGATGGTGGAACCTTATTTACCCAGTTTTCGCATTTCATTGATATCATGTACTGGTTGTTCGGTGATATTACCAATATAAATGGGAATTTTGCAGATTTCAATCATCAATACCTTACTGATTTTGAAGACAGTGGCATAGTTACTTTTAATTTTGTTGAAAGCAGGGGAATGGGTTGTCTGAATTATTCAACGGCTGTCTGGGATACAAACTTCGAAAGCGCTATTACCATTATAGGCTCAAAAGGAACGGTTAAAGTTGCCGGTCAGTATATGAATGAAGTAGTTTATTGTCATATTAAAGATTATGAAATGCCGGAACTTCCTGCATCAAATCCACCCAATGATTACGGTAGGTATAAAGGTTCTGCACAAAATCATCATTATGTGATTGAAAATGTAGTAGAGAAACTAATGGGAGATGGAGATATCAAAACAAATATTCTCGAAGGAATGAAAGTAGTTGATATCATTGAACGTATTTATGCCGTCAGAGATACAAAATGGAAAAAGAAATTTCCAAACGGATAATTAATTTTATAGAATCATGATACAAAGAATTCAAACACTTTACTTGTTTCTTATTGTAATTTTGGGAATAATTACCTTGTTTTCACCTGTAGCCGGATTACAAAATACAGAACAAGGTGCTATATATGAAATGAGTTACCGTGGATTATTCGAGAAAACGGTTTCGGGTGATACAATGTTAGCTAATACCTGGATGTTAACAGCATTAATGGCTTTAGTACCCATACTTTCTTTTATAACCATTTTCCTATTTAAGAAAAGATTGCTTCAGATTCGTTTGATTATTTTTAATATGGTGCTGATGGCAGGATTTTACGGACTGATGTTTATTTATTTATGGCAGTATGGAAAAGTGCTTGAAGCTTCATTATTCATGGAAATTCCGGCTGCTTTTCCATTAATTAGCATTATCCTGAGTATTATGGCGATCAGGGCAATTGGCAAAGATGAGGCTTTGATAAAATCGTTGAACAGAATACGGTAATATATCAGTTTTATAAATTTGGCAGCATGGCGTACAATAAACTGACTCCCGACGAAGAAGCTGTGATTGTTCACAAAGCAACAGAATATCCATTTACAGGAAAGTTCCTCAATCACAAGGAGAAAGGGGTGTATGTTTGTCGCCGGTGCGAAGCTCTGCTATACAAATCAGAAGATAAGTTCGAGTCTCATTGCGGTTGGCCGTCTTTCGAGGATGAAATTCCCGGAGCTATAAAGCGAATTCCGGATGCCGACGGCAGTAGAACAGAGATTGTATGTGCAAGCTGTGGTGGACATTTGGGTCATGTATTTACAGGAGAAGGTTTTACAACAAAAAATGTCCGACATTGCGTAAATTCATTGTCGCTTGATTTTAAAAAGTCATGAATAAAGTTTTATCAGGAATCATTGGAATTTGTTTCTTGATGATTGTATTTTCAGGATATATAACATTAGATAAGAAAGAAATAGACAACATACAGATGGAAAAAGCTTATTTTGCCTCTGGTTGCTTTTGGGGAACCGAATATCATTTTATGAAAGCGCCTGGTGTTGTGTCAACGACAGTGGGCTATATGGGCGGATATACTTTTGCTCCGACTTATAAGGAAGTTTGTACAGGTATAACCGGACATATCGAGACCGTAGAAGTAACTTTCAATCCGGAAATCACCACATTTGAAATCCTGCTTAGGTTGTATTACGAAACCCATGATTTTGAACAGGTGGGTGGTCAGGGGCCGGATATCGGAGAACAATATCAATCGGTTATTTTCTATGTGAATGAAAATCAGAAAAAGATGGTTGAAAAATACATCCAAACACTCACTGATAAAGGATATAAAGTGGCTACTCAGCTTCGTCCCGCACCTGAATTTTGGAAAGCCGAAGAGTACCATCAGGAATATTATGACAAGAAAAACGGAATTCCGTATTGTCACGCGTACAAAAAAATATTTTGAGTGATTTATTGAAAAACGGAAAATGATTATAAACAATAAATCGTATATTGTAAATTGTAAATCATAAATAAAAATGACATTACAACAACTTGAATACATCCTTGCACTGGATAAAACACGTCATTTTGTACGTGCTGCTGAGATGTGTGGTGTAACACAGCCCACACTTAGCGCCATGGTTCAGAAATTGGAAGATGAACTGGATTGCCGCATTTTCGACAGGTCAACGCATCCGTTGGTACCTACTGAGATAGGAGAACAGATCATCAATCAGGCACAGGTGGTTATGTACCACGTAAATCAATTGAAAGAGAATGTACGTGCTCAGAAAGGCTCATTAAAAGGACAATTGAATCTGGGCATGATTCCAACTGTTGCGCCATATCTGCTACCTGAATTCATTTCTAAGATGAAAACAGACTATCCGGAAATTGCACTTAAAGTTTCAGAATTACACACCGCAGATATTATTCAAAAGCTTCAGTTTGCAGAAATTGATATGGCTATTCTTTCTACACCATTGAATAATCCGAACATTTTGGAAGTTCCTCTTTATTATGAGAAATTTGTGGCTTATGTGTCACCGTCAGCACCGGTTTATAAATTAAAAACCATTTCCAGCAACAATATGCCATTAGATAATTTGTGGGTACTTGAAGAAGGACATTGTCTGCGTAGTCAGGTGTTTAATTTCTGTAATCAACAGGTTCATCAGTCATCTGTATATGAAGCTGGAAGTATCGATACACTGGTTAAAATTGTAGATGTTAACGGCGGATACACAGTCATCCCGGAATTGCATATAGATTTATTATCTGATGATCAGAAGAAAAATTTGAGAGAATTGGTGGATCCGGAAGCCATTCGTGAGATTTCTTTGGTTATCAGGCATGATTATGTGCGGGAAGGCATGATGAACGCGGTAGCCAACAGCATCAAAAAGATTATTCCGACACATATGCTCGATGCACGGTTAAAGAAATTTGCCATTAAGCTTTGATTCTTAGTGATTTCTTACATATCTACAGTCGCCATCCGCACATTGATGCATTGACGACCTGGTTACATTCGAACGGTAAAAACCTCAAAATTATCGGTTTGAATGGGTCGGCATTGTCACTTGTCATCGCTTCCGTTTTTAAAAATGCCGGTTCAGCAGCTTCTCCTTTTTTGTTAATCATGGAAGATGCTGACGAGGCTGCTTACACTTATCATGATTTAAAAAGCTGTCTCGATGAGTCTGATGTGTTCTTTTTTCCTTCTTCTTATCAAAAAGCCATCAAGCTTGTCCAGTTAGATGCTTCTAATGAGGTGTTGCGAACAGAAGTGTTGAACAGACTGGCAAATCATGATTCGCCCTGCGTAGTGGTGACAT
>JAQWCZ010000213.1 GCA_028705705.1 Paludibacter sp. | reverse complement strand
CTTTTTGTGATAAAAAAATTTAATGAATGGGATGATTTTAAATACGATATTCCGGTGATTACATTGACAACTTTAGATAAAGGGAAAGATGCTGAAGAAAATACGTTGAGAGAAAATTCAACCGAATAAATTTTTATAAAAATTAAATATTGAACTATGAACGATATTGTTGATCCAGCTACGAAAACAGCGGATAGTGCTTTGAAAACAGCAGAAGCCCTATCGAATTATGGGGCTTTGGTAGTAATTACTGCTTTTGCTATTATACTTTGTACAATTATGATTATTTATTTTTTTGTGTCCCATCGACGGATGACAAGAAATATGGAAGAACAAAACAAGCAAAACAATCTTATGCTTTCTGTAACACTAAAAAGATTAGAAGATTATTTACAACCGGTATCAGAGAATGCAAGATTAAGTACGCTTACCGCCATTTATGCTATTGCTGAAAATAATTTTAAACTGAGTGTGGAAACAGTAATTCAAATTATTGAACGAATACAGACAGAGAATAACATTTCAAATGAAACAGCTACACGGCGTAAATTACGAATGTTTATTCAAAACATGCATAATGATCGGCGACTTTACTTTTCAAATTTCACCTATAGCGGTCATTCTGTAGACTATTATACGGATACAAAATGGATCGAAGTAATGACAGAAACAGCATTTCCGGAAATCTACGATAAAAATAAAAGCCGTGCCCGTACTAATATAAAAGCTGCTTACGATACAATATTTATTGAATTTAAACGAAATCTGGTGACAAAATGAGAGCGATTGAGAAAATAATAATACATTGTAGTGCAACGCCTGAAGGCAGGCACGTTTCGGTTGCCGATATCACAGCTTGGCACAAAAAACGCGGCTTCAGAACTATCGGTTATCACTTTGTGATTTACCTTGACGGTTCTATTCATAAAGGGCGTGATATTTCGGAAATCGGCGCACATGTAGAAGGCAAAAACTCAAATAGCATTGGAATATGTTACATTGGCGGACTTGATAGTAATGGAAAACCGAAAGACACAAGGACATATGGGCAAAAATCTGCAATTATGAAGTTGGTCTCACAATTGAAAGAACGATTTCCTAATTCGGAAGTTTTGGGACATCGTGATTATTCACCTGATAAAAATGGGAATGGTATTATTGAAGAATGGGAATGGTTAAAAGCATGTCCTTGTTTTGATGTAAAAAAAGAGTTTTAGCTATGATAGAAAATATTGAACAATTCATTCGATATATTCCCACTGCGCGCGGGACCAACTTTGAAGATATAAAACCATTCCTGGATGAAGCGGAAATTTGGATTGTTTCTGACGTGTTTGGAAAGGATTTAAACGATGTGCTGAAAGCGTCGGATGACGAAACGTTAAAGAGATTGTATGAATCTATTATTTCGCTGAAAGGTTACGTTTCTTCTATTCCGTTTTTAGACGTTGTACAGACCAATAACGGCTTTGCAGTGGTTAATAATAGTAATCATGTACCAGCCAGCAAAGAGCGGGTTGAACGATTAATAGCATGGGTGAATGAGCGTTTATACACTCAACTTGACGGTATAATAGTAAAGGTTTACAGTACTCCTGCCCTTTTAGGAGAATGGAGTAAATTTCATCGCTTTAATTATTTAACAGAATTATTGTATTGGACAGGAATTGATTTCGTGCAGTATGGCGGTGATTATGAGAAGTTGGAAACGAACGTTACTAAAGCAACAATAAGTTACAAGGGGGGAGCTGTACTTCAGTCAGAAGCTGCAAGGCGAAGAATTCCGTATCTGGAATTACGTCGGTTACATGGGGTCATAAAAGGATTTCAGGATGAAGAAATTTCAAATTTTATCAGCCGGAAGTATATGAATGTGTTAATTGACAAAAATAGATCTCGAAATTTAACGAAAAATGAAGAGCTATTAATTAATCGCCTCAAATTCATTATTGGTTTGTTTCTGCAGAACGAAGATTACAAAGCAAAAGAACAATTAAAAGTTATTGTTAACGAAATGATTGCCGATTTGCCAAATTATACAGATTATGCCGGGTCGGATGAATATAAGCTAAAAATCGCCGCCAGGTATGAAAATTTATTAGAAGATCCAACTTATTTTTTTGGATAATGTTTGAAACAACAATTGAGCTTACAGCCCCGAAAAGTTGGAAAGAGTTGAACGAAAAACAACTAATTTATATTTCATGGTTGTTTTCACAAAACGATTTTACTGAGGAAGAAATTCTTACGTATGCATTTGTAAGGTTTTGTGGTTTAAAAGTTAGTTCGCCACAACCGTTTTCAACTGATAAAAAAAAGAATTTTGAAGAAAAAAAGAGATGGTTCAAAAAGAAGAATTTTATTTTATCATTGGATGAGCAGGAAGTTTTGTGGTTTTCGAAGCAGTTCAAGTATCTAACTTCTGGAATTGATGAAGTAATTCCATTGCGTAAAATGTCCGGAAAAACACATGTTGATTTACGCCTTAGAAATGTTCCATTGAGGCAGTATTTAGCTATAGAAAACTATTATCAGGCATTTATTTTTAAGAAAAATCCGATATTCTTAGACAGGCTTTGTGCTTGCTTTTATACGAATCGAAAAAAATTTAGTGATTCGAACACAGAGAAATTTTCCCGTCGCTTCGCGCGACTTCCGTTTCACATGCGTTATACCGTTTTCCTGTGGTACATCGGTTTGAAAAAGGTTTTAAAAAACCATTTTCCGAATTATTTTATTGAAATGGAAGTGGATCCAGCAGAGACACCTACACCGCCAAATATGCGTAAACAGATAGAAAATATGATGCGCTCATTAAGTAGCGGGGATGTTACGAAAGTTAATGACATCTATGATGTTGATACCTGGTCGGCATTGGCTGAATTGGACGCTAAGGCGTTAGAGTATAAAATAATGAAAAGTAAAATTAAGAAATGATTTTTGATGCACATACCTATTTTGAGAAGGAAGTTAGGGACAAAATGAAGCTGGCTGTCAATGGAAACTATCAGTATAGTCGAGTTTCAAGCATGCAACACCTGGAAGAAGTGATTGACGGATTCAGGTATCATAAAGCTTTCTTTGCTGTTGATGATACTGAGGACGGCTTTACTTTTCAAAAAGGGGGCGGATACATGGACCGGAAAACAATTGTTGTATATGTGCTTAAACAATACCGGTATGGTGATATGCAGTCTCAGAAAGATGCACTTGCAGAATGCAGGAAAATCTATAAAACAGTATTGAAAAAACTGATTCGAGACAAAAGCCGTTTAGAAAATGACATGGTATATTTGGTTACAGAAAGAATTCCATACAACGAAATACCTGGCTATTTCGCAAATGGTTGCACCGGGCTGTTTTTTATAATCCCTGTTAATATTCCAACTAATCTTTGTTACGATTCTGAAGAATGGCTGTAGATTCAGTAAATATTGAGCGGGAACAGTATTTAGATCAGTGGGCTGAATTTATGATTAAATTCTGGATTGAACAGATGGATGCTGAATACGTTGGAGTTTCTGAGCGACCGGATGGGATGGTTCGATATTCATCTGGCGCATTGCGAAGGAGTTTTAGCATGTTCTTAATGAAGCAATCAGGTGGAAATACAGCTAAAATTGATCATATGTTTAATCATTATGGAATGTATTTGGATGGTGCTGTTTTTCCAGGTACAAAAGGAAGTGGTGGACAAAACAGGATTTCAAATCCCAATCGTGTGCCAAAACCCTGGCGTTCGTTGAAATACTGGTATAGCCAACGGCGGTTGCAGGAGAAAATGATTGAATTGACAGGAATTGATTACCTAAGAAGTATATCCTACATAATGAGAAATCCCAACGAGTAATTTTTAAATGAATTATTGAAACGGTTTGTTGTGAAACAAACCGTTTTTTTATTGTCTTTTTCCACTTTCGGGCAACTTTCTATTTTTGATAAAAAAAGAATAAATGGCTACTTTTGAAGAGTTAATACAGCAACTTATTGACCATAGTAATTTAATAGGAACCGAAACGAAAATTGGACAAAATACCAATATTCGTGTTGGTAATCTGGGACATAAAGTTGTTGAATTGCTTTCGCATATCGGTAACGTTAATGAAAAGTTTTTGAGCCGATTAACTCAAGACAGGGCCGCGGCTCTCATTAAATTCCTTGCCGGCGCCGAATTTGGCGAGTTCATTCCCGGCATGTTTGGCGGAAAAGGAGCGAAGATCGACAACCTCGGGAACATGGAAGCCACCTCGCTGCGACTGCGCGCGTTACTCGAAGTTC
>JAQWCZ010000212.1 GCA_028705705.1 Paludibacter sp. | reverse complement strand
TTCCTCCCCCTGATTGCATCATTGATGGCGATGTTGCTTGCACATCCATTTACCCTGCAAAAAACAAGATTTTACACCATCCTGTTTTTCATTGTTGTAGCGATTCACGCCGGATACATGTACATCAACTATTTCATCATATAGTCAATGGAAAACTTCATCGAACTGGGATATCTGGGATTGTTTATCGCTTCTTTCCTGGCAGCGACGGTCGTTCCTTTCAGTTCGGAAGTGGTTTTCTCCGCACTTGTTTTCGGCGGTCTCGACGGGTGGACCTGTGTATTCGTTGCCACAGCGGGCAACTGGCTCGGCGGGATGAGTTGCTATTACCTCGGAAAACTGGGAAAATTAGTGTGGATAGAGAAATACCTGCGTGTTAAAAAAGAAAAGTTAGACAAATGGCTTACTAAATTTCACCGATACGGCGATTGGTTTGCGTTCTTTTCTTTTTTGCCGGGTGTGGGTGATGCCATAGCGGTAGCTTCCGGCTTTTTCAGGTGTAATGTGTGGATTGTTGCCGGAGCCATGTTAATTGGAAAGTTTGTAAGATACATCGTCTGGATGTATTTTCACGGATTAATTTTCTGAAATTTATAATTCTTTTTGTTTTTTCAGTCTTTATATTGGGTAATAATAACTAATTTTGATGGCTGATAAGCAGTTTGATTGTATTTATGAAAATCAGAATTTCACTATTATTTTCCATTTTACTCCTGTATATTACAATGCCGGTTTTCTCGCGTCAGTACCCGGGAATTATCAATAAATTAGTCTCCTTTGGACATAAACACACTGAAAAAAGAAAAATTGATGTAATCATTATTCATTCAGTTTATAATGCTTCGGGGGGTGATATATATGATGTGGATTTAATTATCAATCAGTTTGCAAAATACAAAGTGACTCCGCATTTCCTCATCGATCGGGAAGGCGTTATCTATCAGATGGTAAAAGAAAAAGACATTGCTTATCACGCAGGTGTAAGTAGATTGCCTGATGGAAGTACAGGCATTAACAGCCGTTCCATCGGTATCGAAATAATAACTTCTTTTGATGAGGCCCCTTCAGCATTACAAATGGATGCTTCTGTAAAATTGGTAAAATATCTAAAAGAAAAATATCAGGTAAAATATGTATTAAGACACAGTGATATTGCACCAGGGCGCAAAACAGATCCCTGGAACATGAACTGGGAAGAGTTTGTCAGACGTGTTAATAACAAAAAGGATGAATAATACCTTTCGGATATATATGCTGATTCTGCTGCTGGGATTGATTTCTGGTCGGGCGCTTTTTGCTCAAAAATTATTGGAACAGCGCATTTCCGATTCGTTGACAGTGATTGCTAATGCATCAATCTATTCAGATAAAATTAACCGGATTAAAATCGATGTTAATCGTTCCCAAAAAACAATTACCGTTACTGCTGCCGAAAATTTTGGATATTTACCTTTTCGCCGGGAAAATGTTGACAGAATTAACAATGCCTTAAAATCAATATTGGGCAAAACATATCCGGATTATTCCATCAGAACACAGGCATACAACCGGGATATCGAAGAATTGATTCCGAATCACCTGAGAGAAAATAAAGACACAAGCAGAATATTCAAAACTCCATCAGTTCACACCCCACTGATAACCAAATTGTCTGTTCCATACAAGATCGACAGAGGACTACAAAACAAAAACATCGCGATATGGAACAGTCACGGTAAGTATTTCGACCGAAATGAAGGTCGCTGGATATGGCAACGTCCACGGTTATTTTTAACAGTTGAAGACCTGTTAACCACTGCATTCGTACTTCCCTTTCTGGCTCCTATGCTGGAAAACGCAGGAGCTCAGGTTTTTATTCCGAGGGAGAGAGATATTCAAACACATGAGGTCGTGGTTGATAATGACGACAAAAACCAATCACTTTACAAAGAGTTTAACAACAGACAGCACTGGAGAAAAGGTGAAACTGGTTTTTCAAACTTAAAAGAGTTTTACCAATTTTCTGAAAATCCGTTTACAATGGGCACACATCGCTTTATCAGGACTACAACAAACCCGGATGAAGCAAGTAATGCCGAATGGATTCCCAACATTCCGGAAAAAGGAATGTATGCTGTTTATATATCTTATCGTACTGTTGAAAACAGCACTGAAGATGCCCGTTATACCGTGCATCACCTGGGTGGTGAGACATCATTCTCAGTCAATCAAAAAATGTATGGTGGTACCTGGCTTTACCTGGGACATTTTATATTTGATGAAGGATTAAATCAAAACGGAAAAGTAAGGTTAAGTAACCTGTGTAAAGATAAAAATAAAATACTGACAGCCGATGCTGTAAAGTTTGGTGGAGGGATGGGGAATATTGCCGTTAAACCCATCCGGCATAACAATCATAACGAACTGAACATGAATGCAGACACTTTCCCTGTCACCAGCAACTTTCCCCGTTTTGCTGAAGGGGCCAAGTATTGGTTGCAATGGGCTGGTGTTCCCGATACGGTTTACAGTCGCACTGCTAACACCAACGAGTATTCTGATGATTTCCAGTCGCGTGGCTTTTGGGTAAATTACCTGGCCGGTGGTTCAGCAGTTAATCCAAATACAGGAGGATTGGGTGTTCCCGTTGATTTAGCTTTTGCATTTCATACCGATGCAGGTGTCAAGAAAAACGACTCGATCGTGGGGACTTTGGGTATTTGCACCGTTGGAAATAATAACGGCGGCACAATTTACAAAAACGGCGTATCCCGTTGGGCAGCCAGGGATATGGTTGATCTGATTCAGTCACAAATCGTGGATGATTTACGCAAAACCTGGCATCCCGAATGGACCAGGAGAGGAATTTGGAATAGATCATACAGCGAATCAAGAGTTCCGGAAGTGCCGACTATGCTGTTAGAACTGTTATCACACCAAAATTTTGAGGACATGAAATATGCCTTGGATCCAAGGTTCAGATTTACAGTTAGCAGAGCAATTTATAAAGGCATGTTAAAATATTTCGCATACACAAATGGATGTGAATATGTAGTACAACCCTTGCCGGTGGAAACGTTTAGTTGTAACTTCATAAGTGAAAAAAAAATCAGACTGCAATGGGAAGCTGTTATTGATAACCTTGAATCGACTGCTGCACCAGATAGTTTTGTGGTTTATACCCGCATCAATGACGGAGGATTTGATAGCGGACGATTGGTAGCCGGGAACACATACGAAGCCGACATCATCCCCGGTAAAATTTACAGTTTCAGAGTAACTGCTGTTAACAGCGGTGGAGAAAGTTTCCCTTCAGAAGTATTATCTGCTTACAGAGATGCCCATCAAAAAGAAACCCTTTTGATTGTGAATGGATTCGAACGTATCAGCGGACCTGAAAATTTTAATTTAATAACGCTGTCAGGCTTCATGACCGACAAAGATGCTGGCGTTCCCTATCAATATGACCTGAATTTTACCGGTTCTCAGTACGAATTCAATGTTAATTCCCTATATAGAGACAATGAAAATCCGGGATTTGGAGCAAGCAAATCAGACTATGAACACATGATTATAGCCGGTAATTGCTTTGATTATCCATTTATGCACGGAAAAGCAATTAAATCAGCAGGTTATTCATTTGTATCAACCAGTGTAAAATCAGTTATTTCTGGTAAAATAAACTTGCAATCATACAAAGCTGTTGACCTGATATTGGGAAAACAAAAACAAACTATGTCAGGAATTGAAAAAAAAATAACGGAATTTCAAACTTTTCCATTAGTTTTGCAGCAGAAGTTAAAGGATTTTTGTCACAATGGAGGCAATCTGATGGTCAGTGGCGCCTATATTGCCTCTGATACTTACGATAGTAATAAGAATTATGATGAAAATTTCGTCACAGACCTATTAAAAATAAAACCATTAGATAAGGATACCATTATTTTCAGTGGGTTATTGTACGAAAGCAAGCATCCTGTTTTCTTCAAAGGAAGAAGGCAATTTGAATACCATCATACGCCGAATAACAGCATGTATGCCGTTGAGGATCCGGATTTATTAGTGCCGGTCGACGAAAAAGCATTTATAATTTGCCGGTACGAAGGAAATGATTACGCCGCAGGAGTAGCTTATGCAGGAAAATACAAAGTATGCACGTTTGGGTTTCCGTTTGAAACCATTAAAGATGAAGATTCACGGGACCGCATTATGTCGGCTGTATTACATTTTTTCAATACTAAAAAACAACCCTAAAAAACCAGGATATGTATAAAAATTTTGCACTTACCATTGTTTTAACCCTGATCTTATTTTCATGCGGCAGATC
>JAQWCZ010000211.1 GCA_028705705.1 Paludibacter sp. | reverse complement strand
TGAGCCGACAGTAATCGAGAAAATCGATATCGGGGGTATTTCCCTGATACGTGCTGCTGCCAAAAATTACAAGGACGTTGTGATTGTCGCTTCGCAGGATCAATACGAACCGCTGCTGAACCTGATTCAGGAAAACGGAGCTGAAACAACGCTTGAAGAACGTCGTTGGTTTGCCAAAGAAGCATTTGCCGTTTCTTCTGGATATGATACGGCTATTTTCAATTATTTTGATGGAGAAGAAGAATCGGCTTTCCGTCAGGCTGAAAACAACGCAAAGGTGTTGCGTTACGGTGAAAATCCCCATCAACGAGGCGTGTTCTTTGGAAAATTCGAGGAAATGTTCGAACAATTGCAAGGAAAGGAAATTTCATACAACAATCTACTGGATATTGATGCGGCGGTTAACCTCATCAACGATTTCGAAGACATTACTTTTGCTATCCTTAAACACAATAACGCCTGTGGAATTGCTTCCCGTCCTTCACTCGTGGATGCCTGGAACGATGCGCTTGCCGGCGATCCGGTTTCAGCTTTTGGGGGTGTATTGGTAACGAATGCCATCATTGATCATGCAACAGCCGTTGAAATCAATAAAATCTTTTTCGAAGTGATTATTGCGCCCGATTATGATCTGGAAGCGCTTGAAGTTCTTTCTCAAAAGAAAAACAGGATTATCCTGATACTCAAAGACAATAAAATTAAAACAAAACTGTTTCGTTCGTTGTTGAACGGGGTGTTGATGCAGGATAAAGACCTCAAAACTGAAACTACGGATGATTTGAAGGTGGTTACAGATAAGACGCCTACAGAACAGGAAATTGAAGATTTGCTGTTTGCCAATAAAATTGTAAAACATACCAAATCAAACGCCATTGTGCTGGCTAAGAACAAGCAAATGTGTGCGAGTGGTGTCGGACAAACTTCCCGTGTGGATGCTCTCGAACAGGCAATCGAAAAAGCTGCTAATTTTAATTTCGATCTGAATGGCGCAGTGATGGCTTCGGATGCTTTCTTCCCATTCCCGGATTGTGTTGAGATTGCTGCAAAGGCAGGCATTACGTCTGTCGTTCATCCGGGAGGATCAAAAAACGATCAGGCTTCAATTGACTCCTGCAACAACAACGGACTTTCAATGGTTACAACTGGATTCAGACACTTTAAACATTAAATAGAATATGGGACTTTTTTCATTCACCCAGGAAATTGCTATCGACTTAGGAACGGCGAATACCATCATCATTCACAATGATAAAATCGTGGTTGACGAACCATCTGTAGTTGCGTTGGACCGCCGTACAGACAAACTTATTGCAATAGGCGAAAAAGCCCGTCAGATGCAGGGAAAAGAAAACGAAGGGATTCGTACTGTTCGTCCTTTGCGTGATGGTGTAATAGCCGACTTCTATGCAGCGGAATTAATGATTCGCGGCATGATCAAGATGATTCCTTCTAAAAATTATCTCTTTACTCCTTCACTGAAAATGGTGGTTTGTATCCCTTCAGGAAGTACTGAAGTGGAAATTCGTGCGGTACGTGACTCTTCGGAACATGCCGGCGGTCGTGAAGTTTATATGATTTATGAACCGATGGCGGCTGCTATTGGTATTGGTATCGATGTGGAATCACCTACCGGCTGTATGATTGTGGATATCGGCGGTGGCACAACAGAGATTGCTGTAATATCCCTGGGGGGTATCGTTTCCAATAAATCCATCCGAATCGCCGGAGATGATCTTACCCTAGATATTGTCGAGTATATGGGACGTATGCATAATATCAAAGTGGGTGAAAGAACTGCTGAACTGATTAAAATCAACGTGGGTGCTGCTTTAACTGACCTGGAAGATGCTCCGGAAGATTATATTGTACGGGGACCGAACCGTATGACTGCTCTTCCGATGGAAGTGCCTGTATCTTATCAGGAAATTGCCCACTGTCTCGAAAAATCAATCTCCAAAATTGAAGCAGCAATTTTAAGTGCACTGGAACAAACACCTCCTGAATTATATGCAGATATTGTTGAAAAAGGAATTTATCTGGCTGGCGGTGGTGCTTTGTTACGTGGTCTCGATAAACGTTTGACTGACAAGTTAAATATTCAGTTCCATATTGCTGAAGATCCCTTAAGAGCTGTTGCGAGAGGAACCGGAATTGCCCTGAAAAATGTAGATAAATTCAGCTTCCTGATTCGCTAATGATCATTCTGCGGGTATGCTCCATCAATTCAGGGTGAGGCATACCCGCTGACATTTTATCCATGAAGAAACTCTTTGCTTTTTTAATCAAATACAGCGTCGTGATTTTGTTCCTTTTTCTGGAAGTGATCTCGTTCAGCATGGTCGTTAAAAATAACGGATTTCAGCAAAGTGTTTTTTTTTCGTCCGGTAACACCATCTTGGCTTCACTATATTCGGTAAGCAATTCTGTTATCGAATACTTCTATCTAAAATCGACCAACGAGGGACTTGCTTCCGAAAATACAGCTTTGAAAAATCAACTTGTACAACTTCAGAATCAACTTGAAACATTAAAACCACAAAGTCCCGATAGTGCCAACATAAAAATCAGTCCCGACAAAGAAATTAGCTTTGTTCAAGCTAAAGTTATCAACAATTCTACTAATAAATTATTGAATTATATCACCTTAAACAAAGGTAAAAGAGATGGAATACAGCCTGACATGGGGGTTGTAAATGAAGATGGAGTGGTTGGAATCGTTTCAAATGTTTCAGAAAAATTTTCAGTTGTCATCCCGCTTATTAATCCAAAAATTCAAATCAACAGTAAATTCATACGCAACAATTATTCTGGACCGATTCATTGGGAGGGATATAATTACCGATATGTAAATTTAAATGATATCGCCCGTCATGTAGTATTCTCTTTAGGAGACACTATTGTAACAAGCGGTTATTCCAAATCTTTCCCGGAAGGAATATTGGTGGGCACAGTTGATGACTTCAAAATCAGCGAAAGTGATGCTTATTATCACATCAAAGTAAAGCTGGGTGTGAATTTCAGAACGCTTACTCATGTGAAAGTGATTAACTACCTGAATTATCAGGAACAACAAAATCTTGAAAACACAATGCAGGAATGATTCTTTTATTACAAAATATAGTTCGGTTTGTCCTGTTGGTCCTTGTACAGGTGTTTGTGTTAAACAACATCCGTTTACTTGGCTATATCAATCCGTATATATACATTTTGTTCATTTTCGTGTTGCCTGTCAGGTTTTCAAGGGCTACAACGCTTATACTCGCCTTTTTACTTGGGCTGATTATTGATGCTTTCTCAAATACACCGGGGATGCACACCTTTGCAACGGTCTTGGTAGCATTTCTCAGAAATCCTGTCATCAATATTTTTACAACAATAGAAGAAGGTGCAAACCCTGAACCTTCATTTTATACTTTTGGTGTTATAACTTTCATTAAATACATCATAACCCTGGTTTTAATCCATCACACTGCCTTTTTCTTCCTGGAAATTTTTACCTTTGTGGGCATTGGACAAACCTTCCTGAGAATTTTTCTTAATACATTGATAACATCTGTTATTTTATTAGGAATAAATTCTTTTAAAAAGAAATAGTTATGATAAACGATACACTTCAGAACAGAAGATGGGTCATTGCGGGAGTATTTTCGGCATTCGTTTTATTATATATTATTCAGCTTTTTTCGTTGCAAATAATTGAAACAAAATACAAAACCGGAGCTGAAAGTAACGCCTTATTAAAAAAAACAATTTTTCCTCCGCGTGGATTGATTTACGATCGAAATAACACCTTACTCGTATATAATAAACCTGCTTATGACATCGTTCTTATCATGCGTGAAATCAGGGATTTGGATACGCTTGACTTTTGCCGTTCACTAAATATATCCAAATCTTACTTTGATAACAGAATTGCAGAAATCAAGGACAGAAAAAAGAACCTCGGATACTCAAGCTATACTCCACAGCTATTTATGACTCAACTTAATTCTGAACATATTGCTACTTTTCAACAAAGCATGTATAAATATCCAGGTTTTTATGTACAAAACCGTACTCTCAGGGAATATGCCTATCCAAATGCTGCTCATATTTGCGGAAGCATTGGTGAAGTCTCGTGGAATGACATAGAAAAAGACCCTTATTACAAACAGGGTGATTACTCCGGTCGTGACGGAGTAGAATACACTTACGAGAAATCTTTACGTGGGAAAAAAGGAGTTGAAAGCCTTTTAAGAGATTCAAGAGGCAGAATAAAAGGGAAATACCGCGACGGAGAGATGGATGAAGCACCAATAGCCGGATCAAATCTGATGCTTACAATCTACATAAACCTACAAAAAATAGGAGA
>JAQWCZ010000210.1 GCA_028705705.1 Paludibacter sp. | reverse complement strand
TGTGGCACGCGGAATTGACGGAGCAACCCGGATTGAGATACCGGCTAACCAGGGCAGGGTGCTGACAGAGCTTCCGGCAGGAACACGCATCGAGCGTAAAAATAACCGGTTAATAGCCAATGGACATGTAATAGCCTATCAATAACCAACTTTAATACGTTATAAATCATGAAAAAGACATTATTTTTATTCTTCTTAAGTTGTATCGCGATGATATTGAATGCTCAGAACCTCAGCGAGGTGAGGGGCGTGGTGAAAGATGCAGAAACAGGAGAACCACTTATCGGTGTCAATATTTTGGTTGAAGGTACTCAGGCCGGCACTGTAACCGGACTTGACGGAGATTTCAGCATCGCGGTTTCGCAGAATGCTACCATAAGGATTTCTTATGTTGGATACAAAACAAAAACAATCAATTATGCCGGTGAAACATACCTGACCATCCCGCTGGAACTGGATGCGCAAGTCATCGAAGAGCTGGTCGTGGTTGGATATTCGGTGCAGAAAAAACGTGATGTGCTGGGTGCCATCAGCAAGGTAGAAAGTACCGAGCTCAGCAAAATTCCCGTGGCCTCTACCCAACAGGCTTTGCAGGGACGTGTAGCAGGGGTCAATGTCTCCGCACAAACCGGAGCGCCGGGAGCGCCGATTTCGGTACGTATCCGTGGTGTAAACTCCATCAGTCTGAGCAACGACCCGCTTTATATCGTGGATGGAATTCCGGTCGAAGGAGCGCTAAACAACATTTCCCCGAATGAAATTGAAAGCATGACAGTATTGAAAGATGCTTCTTCTGCAGCGATTTATGGTTCCCGTGCCACCAACGGGGTCGTGTTAATCACCACGAAAAGCGGGCAATCGGGAGATGCAAAAATCAATTACAACACCCAACTGGGCTTTCAGCAGCATGGTAGATTAACCAAAATGGCTACCACTGAGCAGTACATCAGCATGTACAACGAAGCAGCCAGGGCCGATAATGCCACTTCCGTAGTACAACGCGCTATCATCGAAGGCGCCTGGGTAAAGGACTTCCCAAACGTAAATCATTTGGAAGAAATTTTTCGTACCGCTCCTTTTCAATCGCATGAAATTTCAATCAGTGGGGGGAATGAAAAAACACAGTACCTGATTGCCGGTACAATCTACAAACAAGACGGTATCATTAAAAACACCAATTACTCACGGACCAATTTACGTTCTAACATCAACTCTCAGGTGAAAAAATGGCTGAAAGTCGGACTGAATATCAGTGGAGGGATGTCAGACAACCGTTTGGTATCCAGCTCAGGCGATGGTTTTGCCGGCGAAGGTGGTAGCGTGGTGCGTTATGCCCTCTTCCGCAATCCGGCCATTCCGGTCTACAATGCAACCGGTAATATTGTGGATTTACCTTCGGAGTATTATGGCAACTCGGTATATAATTCTTTCTTTGGCGATGGATACAGTCCCGAAGGATTAACAGAAAATACCGACAGAACAAGAAAAAATAAGACCTTGCTGGCAACAGGAAACGTGTTAATTACCTTACCGGCCGACCTGATGCTGAAAACCACTGCCGGGATTGATTACAACAATACTGTAAACCGCGTTTATGACAAGACCTGGGGAACCGCTAATCGCATCAACTCTACCAATGGCTTGTCGGTTACGACCGAGGACAATTTCAACTGGGTGGTTAACACAACGCTGAATCATAATATTTCGTTGAATGACACCCATAACCTGTCATCCATGATTGGAGCCGAGGCAATTAAAAACTCAGGAAGCGGCTTGTACGCAAGCGAAAGCGAATTCCTGAATACAGATCCGGATTTTCTGTATCTTGGGATGGGCTCCAGTAAAACCAATATTAATCAGGCAGTTTGGGAATCAACACTTGTGTCGTTTTTCGCGAATGTCAATTATAATTTCAATCAGAAATACTATTTGTCAGGTATTCTCCGCCGCGATGGGTCTTCCCGTTTCAGTGAAGGAAATAAGTGGGGAACCTTTTACTCCCTTTCCGGTGGATGGAATGTGGAAACAGAAGATTTCATGCAGGATTTGCGGGAAATCCACAAACTCAAACTACGTGCAGGCTATGGCTCCATCGGGAACCAGAATATACCACTGTATGCTTATGCCGACCGCTATGGATACAATTATTATTACACCTTCGGTGGAAATAGTTACAATGGTTACGCGCAAACTCAACTCGGGAATGCTGACCTGAAGTGGGAAACCAGTAATCAATTTAATATCGGTGCAGACCTGGAATTTCTGAAAGGCTCGCTGGGAGTTACGCTGGATTATTACTACAAAGTCACCCATGACATGTTGTTGCCGGCATCGCTACCTCCATCCATCGGGAATGCATCGCCATTTCAGATAAACAGCACCGGTAATGTGCTTAATACCGGGGTCGATCTGGAAGTTTTCTACCGGAAAAATTATAATGACGGAGGCTTTAACATCGCGTTAAACGCCGGCTATCTCCATAATAAAGTACTGAAGCTCGACTTCCCGTATTTCGCCGGAAGGGTGGATACCGGTGTTAACGCAACACGTACAGAAGAGGGTCATCCAATTGGTTCCTTCTACCTTTACGAGATGGATGGTATTTTTCAGAATGACATAGAAGTGCTGACATCAGCCTATCAGGGAAATAACATCAAACCGGGTGATGTGAAATATGTGGATCAGAATGAAGATAACGTGATTGATGCCAAAGACCGTACTTTTTTGGGCAGCGCTATCCCGACTGTTACTACCGGGTTGAATCTGGCCGGGAATTACAAAAACTTCGATATTTCGATGTTTTTCCAGGGTGCTTTCGGACAAAAGATTTTCTCTCAGGTTAATTTCGACATCGAGGGTTTTTACCGCGGATTTAATGTTACCGAAAGATATTACAGAGAACACTGGACGGGCGAAGGGACTTCGAACACGCAACCCCGTGCCTCCTGGGCCGCAAAATCGAACAATGTGATTGCTTCTTCCCGTTTTCTGGAAGATGGGTCGTATTTCAGGCTGAAGAATTTACAGGTTGGATACACGATTCCAAACACAAAAAAGTTGGGTGTTGAGAACCTGAGATGTTATCTGGCGGGTACCAACCTGTTTACCCTGACCCGTTATTCCGGTTTAGATCCCGAAATGACCGTAAGTACTAACTCCGCTTCCGAAGGTGATATGGCCAATGGGATTGACTGGGGTACTTATCCGGTGGCGATGACTTTTACATTTGGTATTAACTTAACCTTCTAACAATCATACAACATGAAAACAAAATTATATATTTCAACAATCCTGCTGATGGCTTTGTCCTGGATGTCTTGCGATGATTTTCTGACGACTGATTTGAAAGGTGAGTACACTTCCGAAAATTATTATACTTCGGCAGAAAACGCTACCATGGCAGTCAATGCCATTTACAACTCCCTGTACGGGAACACCCTCTGGATTTTTGGCGATGTGGCATCCGACGATGCCGTGAAGGGCGGTAATGCGGGGGACCAGGCCGATATCAATGCTATTAACGATTTTTCGGCTAAATCAGATAATGGTGTATTGAACACCTACTGGAAATCAACTTATGAAACAGTATCGCGCGCCAACAATGCCATCGCGAATATTCCCGGTATCACCATGGATGCGACTCTTAAAAACCAGTTGATTGCAGAAGCTAAGTTTTTAAGAGCTTACAGCTATTTCAACCTGACCAATATCTTCGGGAAAGTACCACTGAAATTACAACCGCAGACTACCGTTGCGGCTATTTATGTGGGTCTGAGTGAAGTCAGCGCGATATACACGCAGATTGAAAAAGACCTTACTGATGCAATACCCGCGCTACCGATAGGATATCCGGCTGAAAAAGGAAGAATAACCAAAGGAGCTGCTTATGCCTTATTAGCCAAAGTGCAGTTGTATCAGAAGAAACACACCGAAAGTCTCGCGAGCATTCAATCGCTCGAAGATTTACAGTTGTACGATTTGATTGATAACTACAGCGACTTATTCAAATCGGGTGCCGAAGACAGCGTTGAAGTGATTTTTGGGTTGCGTTACATCAACAATGCCGAAGTGTCGCTTGGTAACAACCTGAATGTCTGGTTCGCACCATCGCCTGAAGGAGGGTATTACTTCAATGCGCCCACGCAAAACTATGTGGATGCATTCACCGAAAAAACGATTGCCAATGAGGATGACCCGCGCTTGGATGCTTCTATCGGCAGACAAGGAAAGCCCTGGTTTAACAACACGACTTTCAATCCTTCCTGGTCGGAAGCAACAGGTTACTTAGTTAAAAAATACAACGAAGATGAGGTCACAGGCCTGGCTAAAAGTCAGTCGACCGTACCCTATCATGCC
>JAQWCZ010000209.1 GCA_028705705.1 Paludibacter sp. | reverse complement strand
ACACCGATTGGTATCAATTTGCCGAACTCAAACTGGATTCGTCGGGATTACGGTTCTAAATCGGTTACCATCGAAAATATTACTGAGGCTTACGACAAAGCATCGCAAGGGAGTGGTTTCATGGAAGAATTCATGTGGAGCGCCGAAGAAATTGAACGTGCTAAAAAATTCGGTTCGCTGACCAATAACCTGCATACTGATTTGCACGAATGTCTGGGTCATGGATCTGGAAAACTATTACCGGGTGTTAGCCCTGATGCACTCAAAGCATACGGATCACCCATTGAAGAAGCCCGTGCCGATTTGTTTGGGCTGTATTACATGGCTGATGACAAAATGGTGGAATTGGGCCTGTTGCCGGATAATGATGCTTATAAAGCAGCTTATTATCAATATATTATGAACGGACTGATGACGCAGCTTACCCGCATTCAGCCGGGTAAAAACATCGAACAGGCACACATGAGAAATCGTCAGTTGATAGCGGCCTGGGCGTATGAGAAAGGAAAAGCTGACAAGGTAATTGAGCTGAAAAAGCGGGATGGAAAAACCTTTGTAGTCATTAATGATTATGCAAAGTTACGCGATCTATTTGCTGAATTGCTTGCTGATATACAACGCATCAAATCAACCGGAGATTTTGAAACAGCAAAACTACTGATTGAAACTTATGCTGTGAATGTAAATCAGGAAATTCATACGGAAGTGCTGGCCAGATACAAGGCTTTGAATATCGCGCCTTACCGTGGTTTTGTCAATCCGGTTTACTCGCTGGTGAAAGATAAAGCCGGAAATATCAGCGACGTGAAAGTCAGCTACGATGAGAACTATGTGCAGCAACATTTAAGATATTCTAAAGAATACTCAGTGCTGCCAAACTACAATTGATTGCATGATATCTTCAGGTAACCCCTGATTCGTATTGATAATAATATCAGATTTCGGTGCTTTTTCGGTATCCGGAATCTGATTTTTTATGCGCGATAAAACTTGTTCCCGACTGATCTTATCTCTTTTCATAACGCGCTGAATGCGAATATCTTCTGAGGCAGTTACGAGTATGATTTTGTTGGTAAGCTGATCAAATCCTCCCTCGAAGAGTACGGCACTCTCAATGAAAATAAGGTCTTCGCTATTAAATTTACCCTTCCACTTGATAAAGTCGTGTTTGACAGCAGGATGAACCATGGCTGTCAATTTTTGCAGTAATTCCGGATTGTTGAAAACAAGAACAGCCACCTCTGCACGGTTTAATTTCCCATCAGCATAGATGTTTTCGCCGAATAATGATTTGATTTGTTGTACCAGTATTTCATCTTCATCCTGTAATCTACGTGTCTCTTTATCGGTATCATAAACAGGATATCCCTGCTTTCGGATAAGTTCTGAAAGCGTTGATTTACCACTGCCAATGCCGCCTGTTATACCGATTACCATTTTAATTAATTATTACCACATTAGAAAATATAAGTATAACCGATTTTTTAATACAGATGTTTTGCAAGAATTTGGTTTTGCATAAGATTTATGAGCGTTTTTTCTTTCAGAAAAACGATTCATTAGATATCTTTAACCAGTAATTGCTGCAGGTTTTCGTTGGAACAGGACTTCGCCAATTCCAGGTGTTTCTGCCAGAATTCATCCAGTTCAGGATTTTTATTCGATAGAAATAACTCTGAACCTTTGGTTTCAAATTTGTCGGTTAACATACTTACAGTTAGTTGATTAATGTCTAAAGCAGGTTGGTAGGACTTAGCCCTCAAGTCATCATCCAGTATTTCGATGATGATGCCTGTTTCAGACAATTCAGTTAAAAGTTGATTGACTAAGCGGATGGGTAGCTTATAAATAGATGCTATTTCATCATTCTTCAGGGGAACCTGTTTATTTTCAAACCGTTTTACGATTACATAAGTCAGGAATAAACTGAGAAACTTTTTATACCTGATACTGATGTTGTTGCTATCACCCTCATACTCATAATTCTGTAAATTTTGTGCAGCATAAGAGATTTCTGCGCCAAGTAAAACAATCAGGCAGGAAATCTGCAACCACAATAATAACAAGGGGATGGCGGCAAAACTACCGTACACAACATCATATCGCGCCAAATAAACCTGTCCGGAAATATACAAGGCTTGAAAAAACTGAAAAGCTGATCCTGCGATGATACCCGCAATTAGTCCATTACTGAATTTTACACGCGTATTTGGAATCACAATATAGATAACTGTAAATAAGATCCAGCTCATCAGATAAGGTGCAAACTTCATCCCGAATTTCAGCAAGGGAGACAAAATATTTAAAATTTGCAGTTGAGCAATCAGGTTGTTAAAATAGATACTTAAACCACTGGTTAGTACAACTAAAATCGGAATCAGGAAAAGTGCTGAAAAATAGGATGTAAATTGACGCAGAAATGAACGGGATTTCTTTACCTCCCAAATGCTGTTAAATGATTCTTCAGCCTGTTTGAAAAAATTCATGACTGAAGTCAGTAAAATAACAATACCAATGCCGATAAACACGCCACCCTGTGCAGTTTCGAGGTAACGTTCAACAAAATCCATGATAAAGGGAATCAGCTCTTTCTGGGCAATAAGCGCTTCTTCTAACCATTGTTTGATGACGTATTCGACACCAAAACCTTTGCCGACTGCAATAAACAAAGCAATCAGCGGTACAATGGCAAACATGATCGAGTAGCTGAGAGCCGAAGCCCTGACAACCAGCTTGTCACGGGTAAGACCCCGCACCGCAATAATAATGACCTTAACTAATTTGTAAGGAATGCGTTTGCTGCGCGATAATTCGTTTTCGGTAATACGCCATACATCATGTGCGATGAAATGATAAGCTTGTTTAATAAAATCAGCTAATTTTGTCATGGCAATTTTTTTAAGTCGTTCTTATGCAGATAGATAATGAAACCTTAGTACCTTAAAGCACATTTAATACCTGTTCCTTGATTTGTTCCAGGTTGTCTTTCATCAGGACAACAATCTTCTGCATTTCACAGTGATTGGATTTAGAACCAAGCGTGTTGATTTCCCGTCCGATTTCCTGGGTGATAAATCCCAACTTCTTACCCGGAGCATGTTCTTTTTCCATAGTTTCTAAAAAATAATCAAGATGTGTTTTCAGCCTTATTTTTTCTTCATTTACATCTAATTTTTCGATGTAGAAAATCAATTCCTGTTCGAGCCTATTCTTGTCGTAATCAAATTTTTCTGAAATATTTTGAAGATTTTCTTCCAGTTTGGTTTTAATCTTTTCAACCCTCTCGGATTCATAAGGTTCAATTTCTTTCAACAAATAAGCGATGTGTGCAATTTTATTCCTAAAAACCTGCTCCAGCGATTTGCCTTCCTGAATTCTGAAGTTCTTTAATTGTTCAATTGCATCAACCATGATCTTCTTGACTTCAATCCATTCGTTTTCATCCAGTTCCGTAGTTTCTGTCTTCATAACTTCCGGCAAACGCATCAAGATTTCGAACCAATTAGTCGGTACTTCGATACCGGTATTGGCTGCAATTGTCTGTATTTGATTGTAGTAAGCTTCAATGACCGATTGATTGATCTGTGTGTTGGTTTCTTTTCCGGAGTTCTCGATGTACAGGGATAAATCAATTTTACCCCTTTCGAGTCCTTGTGAAAGGTCATTTCTGATTTCAATATCTTTATCCCGATACAATCCCGCAAGGCGTGTAGAGATGTCTAACTGTTTACTGTTCAATGATTTTACTTCAACAACGATCTTTTTCCCATTGTATTCGCCTGTTGCTTTACCAAAGCCAGTCATAGATTGTACCATATATAATGTGATTTTTAATTCATACAAAATTAGGTAATTTTTCCAAACACAACAATATAAACATAAAATCTACATAACTATTATCAAATAATTATATTTAATTTCAGAATAACATAAAAATGACCTAAATTATTTTAATCTTTCATTTCTATTTATTAACTTTGCACCTAATTAAAAAAATCACATAAAAATTCATTTAAAATGGGAAATACGAAAAAGTTTTTGCTCTCTGAAAAGGAGATGCCGACGCAATGGTACAACATCCTTGCTGAAATGCCCAATAAACCGATGCCTATTCTGCATCCGGGAACAAAGCAACCAATGAAACCTGAAGAGTTATATCCTTTGTTCGCCAAAGGGTTGATTGACCAGGAAACCAATCTGAAAGATGTCTGGATTGACATTCCGGAAGAAGTGCTGGATAAATATAAAATTTACAGACCTACGCCACTGGTACGTGCCACCAATCTCGAAAAAGCATTGGCCACACCCGCACACATCTGTTTCAAGAATGAAAGTGTGAGTCCGGTTGGTTCTCACAAGTTGAACTCAGCATTGGCACAGGCCC
>JAQWCZ010000208.1 GCA_028705705.1 Paludibacter sp. | reverse complement strand
CCTGAAATAATCAAAAAAAATGCCTTCGGCATTATCTCTAAATCTTGTTTTTGATAATCCTCAGTTTGGGTTTGAATTGGTGATATTGCATGAACTTCTGCTTCAACAGGTTTCATTATCTGTCGAGGCAGAAGCTCTTTTTCAGGATTAGCTTTGCTATATGTACGTAAAGTATCTGCCATTAAGAGTTGAATTCGCCTATTTGTGGTATGGCTCCAAATCGCCCATCTAAATATCCATTTTCAAGATTGATGGTATTATGTATTTTGAAATTATTAATAGAATACATTTTTGAGTTCCCATTTTCTTTTTCGGCTAACCATATTTCATCAGGGCGAAGTAACTCTTGCTGATTAATTAACCGTGTTGTATGAGTTGTATAAATCAGCTGTCCCTTTGATGCTTTAGCCCCGTAAAACTGAAGTAGCGAAAACATCAGATTCGGATGAATACTGTTATCAATTTCATCAACAAAAACAACCTTCTGCTTGTTAATTGCATCGTATATTGCAGGTATTAAAGTCAATAATCGAAAAGTTCCATCGGATTGTGCACCGATTTTCATTTCTTTTTTGTAACCTGATTGACCCAATTGTTCAAACAGAAATTCCTGAACGGTTTTTATTCCGTTTTTTATCGAAATTGAGAATCTATTGCGGTTATTTTCAATTCTTGTAATAACAGTATTTGGTTTTAAAGGATCACTATCAATAATTTGCTGTAAACCTTGAATGTTTTTATTATCGTTTACCCATTTATCAAAAGGTGTATCGGCAATTTTCACCGTATTAATTCCTATTCCAATATTCTCAAAAATCTCATTTGTTAGTTTCAACAGAGATGTTTGTTTTGACATTAAATCAATCAACACAGGTATATTGCTATTGATTGTAATTATTTCCAATTTCTTTTCAAACCATTCAAAAGCTAATTTCACATCTTCATTGCTAAGTACCGGAAACTTTTGATTCAAGGGGAGTAATGATGAATGAGGATTCATCAACAGCAATTGTTTTGCCGAGCTCTCATTACCTACGTAATCTGATACTATTTCAGCACCATTCCGTACGAATAACACTTTGTCGGGAGCCTTGCCTAATCCGGAATGACTTAAGATCTCCCGGATGTTTTTTTTGTCAATTTCCAGTTTATAGACAAAGTATTTTTCATGGATAAAGAATTCTATTTCAAAACTAATTTTTGATTGTTTTGCCGAAGTTAGTTGAAAAACGTAATTCTCCAAATCCACATTTTTCAGAAAATCTTCATGTATAACAAATGATTTTAAAAAACTAATAGCTTTAATAAAATTTGATTTGCCAGAACCGTTTGCTCCATATATAGCAGCCTGTTTCAACAATGGAACAGCCATATTTCCATAAATGTGATTTGGGAATGAAGCCCGCTTAGGGTTAGGAAACATATCAAAAGTCGTTTCTTCAAAAAAGGACAGGAAGTTCCTGATTTTTAATCGCAGTAGCATGATTGTGTTGTTTAAGATCGGACGGCAAATATAGAAATAAATTTTCATTATCCGTGATAATTTCACGGAAAGCGAGCTAAATAATTAATTTTTTAGGGATATTTATACTTGCCAAACTTAATAATTCATGCGAATCCGTGAAATTCTCACATATAACTGTTCGATTTCTTTCTCATTCCTCCCCACTCACATATTGGGCATTCCATTTGAAGTCCAATTAAAATGTCTCCTTTGTTTCGTGCCATCCAACCATGCACTGAGTTGAGGAACTTTTTCAGTCATTTCCTCAACTGTGAAGCCTGCAAGCCAATGGTCCAGCGAAGCATTTCAGGTTGAATATTTACGAATTGTTTCATGGTGCAAAGATAAGCATTATAATGCTTATTGAATTTCTATTGATTTACTGCTGCTATCAGTTTTTCAACCCAATTCTTAAATCGCGGGCATTTTTCAAGCACTGTTTCTATTCCTGTAAGCTCTATAACATCAACAGCATCAGACACTTTACTATACTTCCTTTTATGGGACTCATAAATACGTCCAATACGTTTTGATGGAGCACCTTCTGGTGTGCAATTAATATCTTCAATACTATCAAACCCACTACACAGTTTTACAACATCTTCTTTAATTCTATCATATTCAAGTTCAAAACCTACCTCAGGGTTAGAGAATAGCAGGGTTTCAAACTCATGTCGTTGAATATAAGGAATAAAAAACCGATAAGGCTTTATCTTTTGAATCTCAGTTTGAAGAACATCTTCCATTTGATGAATTCGTTCCTCTGTATCAGTAGTTGTAATAGTTGTGTATCCGGGCAACTTCCGTTCACTATTTATACCATAATGGTCAATAAGTGTAGTCACAACAGGTTCATCGGCTTTGTTCAATACCGGACGAATCGTATTCTTTAAATGTTGTATATTACTATACCCATGACCTCCACCTGATTTTTCAATCATTATGGGTCTGATTTCAGTGTTCAATCCTCTTGAGACTAAATAGGGAATAAGTATTCGATTTACAAATTCCTGTTCTGTTTCGCCCTCTACCAAAATAATCAACGCTTTCATGGGCGGCCTCCTATCACATTCTTATTCCACAAATCGCTGATACTATAATCAGTTAACCAGTCTTTGAGGGTTTCACTGCTCTGACGGTGGAAAACCGATTGTCCATCTTCACGATCGACAGTAATAATATCTTCCGGTTCAAAATTATCAACCAAATTGACAGACTGCGTAGAAATAATAATTTGTGTATTGGCAGATGCTTTTTTGATTAATCCGGCTAGTTTATTTATTGCGAATGGATGCAAGCCCAATTCAGGTTCATCTATAATAATCACCTGAGGAGCTTCTGGCTGAAGCAGCAAAGTAGCAAGTGCAATAAAACGCAAGGTGCCATCTGATAAATGTTTGGCATTAAAATAAGCATCAGACCCTTTTTCTTTCCACTCCAAACGAATTGTGTCTGCTGTTTGAGTTCTATCTGGCTTTAAATCAAATCGCTCAAAATACGGAGCTACAGACCGAATAACCATTTCTATTCGTTTGAAATCCTTCGGACTATTTTGCTGCATAGCAAATAGAAAAGCCGCCAAATTACTCCCATCTTCGCGTAAATAAGAATTATCCGAGATATTACATTGTAATTTTATTTTTGCTGTTTTACTGGTATCATGAAAATGAAAAACTTTGAACGAAGTCATATAATCCTTAACAAATCCATACCTGGTACTTTGTTTGCTATTTAATATGCTTTCAAAATATCCACTACCTAATGTAACATCATCCCACCTCTTGACTCCATAAAATGCCATATTGAATTGAGTTCCTTCAAAATTGTAGAACAAATAATTATCCTGATTTGGATTTAAAACAAACTTGTACCTGTTTATTTCATTAAACTCAACCAAGCCTCTTAAGTATTCAGAATGTTTTAATCCAAAATACAACACATTATCTGCTCCCGCTTCTTCTGCCACGTAGTTCTGAAGATTCCGGTCATACATATTCTTCAAAAGTTTAAAGAACCCGATAAAATTACTTTTACCAGCACCATTAGCACCTATCAGGATATTAGTCGGCTTTAATTCCAGATTCATTTTCCTGATAGACTTGAAGTTCTCTATTTCAATGCGGTTAATCATTTGTGGTCTGTTTTTTTTGCAAATATAGTGTTTCTTTATAAAACTTGTATTTTGTACCGCCTGTTTCTCTTTTCAGTGTAGTATGGTAATTAACTATCCAAATTAAGCAGCTCATGCAAAAATTGGTATTTGCTTTCAACCCTTATCATTCTACCGTTTACCTTTATCATAAAATCAGACCCTTTTATCAATTCAACACTGGCATTATCTGTATTTAACTGGTAATTGACGTATTGTTCAATGAAACTTTTAATGTGAAAATCGTTATCGTTACCCACCACTGCATAAAGTTTCACTGCTAGTTCGCAGATAGTTTGTTTTATACTCTTGCTAACATATTCTATACCACGTAATAATCCTTCCCAGTAAACGTCTTCATGTTCTAATTTATCTTGCTCGGAATATCTTTCATAGGTAGATGGGAATCCTTTAGAGAATCGTTGATAATAGTTGATATGCATAAATCCATACAGTGTATTGAAAATTGTATCCATTTCTTTCACTGTTCCATAATATGGGCTATAGCTTTCAATTTTATAAGGTCTGAGTTGCTCATATATTCGGGCAAAGTTTTCCAATGCAATAAGAATTTCATGCTTTTCAATCTCTTTCTTGTTGGCAACCTCCTGTACCAATTTATACAAGTTATCTACATCCCCTAAAGAATGATGTTCTTGTAAATAGCCCACAATTTTATTTTCACTTATTGCTTTTACAACTTTGCTTCTATTCTCAACGGCCATTTGAAGCTTATAATTTT
>JAQWCZ010000207.1 GCA_028705705.1 Paludibacter sp. | reverse complement strand
AAATTATATAGTACTATGTATTTCAAGGTACTATATGGTTATGTACTTTTGTAACGTTTTTACAACTATATCCCTATGATAAAACTTTCAGGCATTAATAAAACGTATTATACAGAGGCAACTTCGCTGCATGTGTTGAAAGGTGTTGATTTGCATATTGAATCGGGTGACTATGTTTCGATCATGGGGGCGTCCGGTTCGGGGAAGTCAACGTTGTTGAATATTCTGGGGATGCTCGATAATTATGATACCGGCGATTATTATTTGAATAACATCCTGATTAAAAACTTATCTGAAAGACAGGCTGCTAAGTACCGGAACGAAATGATAGGTTTTGTTTTTCAGTCGTTTAATCTGATTAATTTTAAAAATGCGTTGGAAAATGTAGCCTTACCGTTGTATTACCGGAAAATCAACCGGAAGAAAAGAAACATCATCGCGATGGAATATCTCGACAAGATGGGATTGAAGGATTGGGCTTATCATTTACCAAGTGAAATGTCGGGGGGACAGAAACAACGGGTGGCCATTGCGCGTGCTATTATTTCAGAACCCAAGATTTTACTGGCTGATGAACCGACGGGTGCGCTTGATAGTAAAACGACGGAAGAAGTAATGCAGTTGCTTACAGACCTGAATAAAGGTGGTATTACCACCATTATCGTGACACACGAGAAATCGGTTGCTGATGCCACCAAAAAGGTAATACACATCAAAGACGGCATGATTGAAACCATCGAATCAAACAATAACAATTTACTAACCACTAACCACTAACCACTTCATAATGGACATTTTGCAGGAAATATGGTCGGGTCTGAAACGTAACAAATTACGGACTGTTCTGACAGGACTCTCTGTTTCGTGGGGAATATTCATTCTGATTATCCTGATGGGTGCAGGCAATGGTTTGAGAAACGGAGTAACGTCCAATTTCAGTGACAGATCAACCAATACCGTACAGCTTTGGCCGGGCAGGACATCTTTACCCTACAAAGGATATCAGTCGGGCCGGAATTTGAGTTTTACGGAAAAAGAACTCAATAAGGTAAAACTGGAGGTTGCAGAAGCTGTCAATGAAACCCCGATAGTTGATAAAAATCTCAATATCAGCTATAAAAACGAATATGGTTCTTACCCGGTAAAAGGAGTTTTACCACATTACGAAAATATCTTCAATTTAGAGTTTGATGCTGATGGAGGCCGGTTTATCAATGAAGCAGACATCATGGGTACCAGAAAAGTAATCGTGATTGACAAAAAAATTCAGGAGGTACTTTTTAAAGGAGAGTCTCCGATGGGGAAATTTGTGAAAGTCGATCAGGTTATGTTTCAGGTGGTTGGTGTGAATAGTAAAAAAGAAAGATGGGGTGACGGCAGTGCTTATATTCCCTATTCTACTGCACAAATGGTTTTCAACCCCAGTAAGAAGTTTTACAGCATGGCGATGGTGGTGGAAGGACTGGAAACCAAAGAGGCAAATGAAGAGTTTAATGATCGTCTGAAAGAAAATGTTTCACAAACGATGTTATTCGACCCCAAAGACGCGCAGGCCTTGTGGATTAATAATTCGCAACAGAACTACCTGCAAACCATGAATATATTTAACGGCATCAGTTTGTTTGTGCTGGTCATCGGAATATTCACGCTCATTGCCGGTGTAGTCGGTGTAAGTAATATAATGCTGGTGACGGTAAAGGAAAGAACCCGTGAGATTGGTATCAGAAAAGCGATTGGAGCCCCTCCCGCACAGATACTTTTTACCATTATTCTGGAATCCATTCTGATTACTGCTTTATTCGGCTATATGGGTATGATGGCAGGAATCGGTATTACTGAGGTGGTTAACATGGTTTTGGAACAATCGGCAGCTGCCAATCCTTCCGGTATGTCGGTTTTTAAAAATCCAACGGTTAATTTGAATTATGTGTATTTCTCGACCATGATCATGATTATTGCAGGCATCATTGCCGGTTATATGCCCGCCAGAAAAGCGGTGAAAATCAAACCGATTGAAGCGATGAGGGACGAAAATTAAAATGGAAAGCGGAAAACGATTATTCCCGCGTTTTAACCCGGGAAATTAAAAGAATAACCAATTATCAATAGCCCCGGGTTTTAACCCGGGGGAAACGAAAAGAAATGTTCGATTTAGATAAATTTCAGGAAATATGGATTACCATCACGCACAACAAGTCACGTAGTGTGATGACTGCCTTTGGAATTTTCTGGGGGATGTTTATGTTGGTTGTAATGGTCGGAGCCGGTGTGGCGCTGGAGCGGGGTATTACTTCTCAGATTGAAGGTTTCGCAACCAATTCATGTTTTATTTGGACTGACAGAACTTCATTACCCTATAAAGGATTCAGAAAAGGAAGGCAGTGGAACATGGAAAATAAAGATTTGCAGATACTGAAATCCACTGTACCTGAGATTCAATACATGGCGCCGATGATTTTTGCAGGTAATACCAATAATAATGTTACGCGAAACGATAAAGCGGGTTCATATCACATAAAAGGTAATTTGCCTGCTTATAATCTGATAGATAATCAAAAACTAATTTTTGGCAGGTATATCAACGATGTGGATATAGCCGAAAAAAGAAAAGTTTGTGTGATTGGAGAACGTGTTTATGAAGTGTTGTTTCCACACGGAGAAAACCCTATTGGTAAGAGCATTCAGGTGAAAGGAATTTATTTTCAGGTTATCGGGGTAACCCGAAGTAATGCCAATATTAACATCGGAGGCGATAGTATGGAATCGGTTATTTTACCTTTTTCAACTATGCAACAGGTATTTAACATGGGAAACAGCATCCATTTCATGGCTATTACGGCTCAACCAGGGGTAAAGGTAAGTGAGGTGGAGAAGAAAGTATATGCAGCCCTGAAAACAGCCAATAATATTTCGCCTGATGATCCGACGGCGGTCGGGGGAATGAATATGGAAGATCAGTTTACCATGTTTCTATATCTGGGAATCGGAATTTCTTCCCTGATATGGATTGTTGGACTCGGAACCTTGTTTGCCGGAGCGGTAGGGGTAAGTAATATTATGCTGGTTACCGTGCGTGAACGAACCCGTGAAATTGGAATCAGGAGAGCTTTGGGCGCTACGCCACGTGTTATTGTAAGTCAGATTTTAACTGAGAGCATTGTGTTAACTCTCATGGCGGGTACAGCCGGACTGATGTTTGGTGTCAGCGTATTATCATTAGCCGGGAAATTACTGGAAAATTCAACCGGTATTATCAAAGATCCTCAGATTGGATTTGGAGTTGGACTCGGTGCCTTGTTAATTTTGTTGATTATCGGAACACTGGCAGGATTTATCCCGGCCAACCGGGCTATGAAAATCAAACCAATCGAAGCAATAAGAGAAGAATAATAAACGACGACTGTCATCTGTCTCCAGTCATCAGACTGGTGTCCGGAGACCGGTGACTGGAGACAATAATAAGAAGTATATGAAAAAAGTTTTCAGATTTGTCATAATTGCTGTGCTGGCAATAGGTGTTATCGGCACTTTTATATTTTTATGGAAAAAATCGCAACCTAAAGTCATCAGATATGAGGTTGTTGAAGTAACTCAGGGTAAAATTGAAAAGAAAACCGTTGCAACCGGTAAGGTAGAACCACGCAACGAAATTCTTATTAAACCGCAGTTATCAGGTATTATTTCAGAGATTTATAAAGAAGCCGGCGATGTTGTTAAGGCGGGTGATGTAATTGCGAAAATCAAGCTTATACCCGATATGGTTACGCTCAACAGTGCTGAGTCGAGGGTGGTGAAAGCGCAACTGGCATTTGATCAGAGTAACAGTAATTTTGAACGGGACAAAAAATTATTTCAGGAGAAGGTAATCTCTCGTGAAGAATTTGAAAAAAGTCAGTTGCAATATCAAAACGATAAAGCTGAATTGAAAGCTGCGCAGGACAACCTGAGTCTGACACGCGACGGGATTACAGGAGATAAAACCTTGCTGAGTAACACACTGGTTCGTTCAACTATCAACGGAACTATTCTGGATATTCCGGTAAAAGTTGGAAATTCGGTGATTCAGTCGAATAACTTCAACGACGGAACAACCATTGCATCGGTTGCCAATATGAATGATATGCTTTTTGTTGGTAAACTCGACGAAACTGAAGTGGGACGTATTAAACAAGGCATGCCGATGGAGATTACTATTGGAGCCATTCAGGATGTGAGATTAAACGCTGTTTTGGAATACATTGCCCCAAAAGGTGTTGAAAGCAATGGTGCCATCATGTTCGATATGAAAGCTGCTGTGAAAGTTCCCGATGATGTGTTCATCCGTGCCGGTTACAGTGCCAATGCCGAAATAATTTTTGACCGTGCCGAGCAGATTTTAATTGTGCCGGAGAGTTGC
>JAQWCZ010000206.1 GCA_028705705.1 Paludibacter sp. | reverse complement strand
GAAATATTCTGAAGAACAGATTGTTGACCTCATCCTGAAAGGTTACGAAGGCAAGAAAACTTATTTGCTGGCGCCCTTAGTGAAAGGACGCAAAGGTCATTATAAAGAATTGTTCGAAACCACCCGTAAGAAAGGTTATATGCACGTACGCATTGACGGGGAGATGAGGGAGATTACGCATGGATTGAAAGTAGATCGTTACAAGATACACGACATTGAACTGGTCGCCGACCGGCTGATTATTGCAGGGAAGGACAGGCAAAGGCTGAAACAATCTCTGGAAAAGGCCATGCAACAAGGAAACGGCATCGTGATGTTGCTCGACGGAGAAACAGAAACTGTCCGTTATTTCAGTAAAATGCTGATGTGTCCCACCAGTGGAATTTCGTATGCGGAACCTGCACCGCATAACTTTTCTTTCAACTCTCCTCACGGAGCATGTCCGCGATGTAAGGGTCTTGGCATTGTCAACGAAATCGATATGGATAAAATCATTCCCGACAAGTCCATCAGCATTCATAACGGAGCGATTGTACCGTTGGGGAAACACAAGAATACGATGATTTTCTGGCAGATAGAAGCTATTCTGGAAAAATACGACTGTCCTATCAAAATACCTGTTGCTGACATTCCTGATGAAGCCATTGATGAGATCATGAACGGCACAGATGAAAGGCTGAATATCAAAAATCATTCACTGGGCAATTCCAATTATTTCCTGAGTTACGAGGGGATTCTGAAATACATCGAGATGCAGCAGGAAAATTCGGCTTCAGCAACGGAACAAAAATGGGCGAATCAGTTTTCAAAAGAAATAGTTTGTCCTGAATGTCACGGTGCTAAACTGAAAAAAGAATTCCTGCATTTCAGAATACACGACAAAAACATCACCGATCTGGCCAGGATGGATATTGACGAGTTGTACAATTGGTTGAATCAGGTGGAACAACACCTGTCGGAAAAGCAAAAAGCGATAGCCGTTGAAATTCTGAAAGAAATTCGGACTCGTCTTCAGTTTTTATTAGATGTAGGATTGAGTTATTTATCACTAAACCGGAGCTCATATTCGCTATCGGGCGGTGAAAGTCAGCGCATCCGCCTGGCAACGCAAATTGGCACACAACTGGTCAATGTTTTGTATATCCTCGACGAGCCCAGCATTGGTTTACACCAACGGGACAATGAAAGATTAATCCGTTCGTTGAAACAGTTGCGTGATACCGGCAACTCGGTCATCGTGGTGGAGCATGATAAAGAAATGATGCTTTCAGCAGATTATGTGATTGACTTAGGCCCAAGAGCCGGACGACACGGTGGAAATGTGGTATTTGCCGGCACCCCGGAACAAATGCTTTTGTCGAATACCATGACCGCTGCATTTCTAAATGGGAAAGAAAAAATAGAGATTCCAACCAAATTAAGGTCAGGAAACGGGAAGTTCCTGACCATACGGGGAGCTAAAGGCAACAACCTAAAGAACATAGATGTTAGTTTTCCTTTAGGTAAAATGATTTGTATTACCGGCGTTTCAGGAAGCGGAAAATCTACCCTTGTTAATGAGACCCTGCAACCCATTTTAAGTCAGCATTTTTATTCTTCACTCAAAGATCCGTTACCATACGACTCCATCGAAGGCATTGAACATGTTGACAAGGTGGTCGTGGTCGATCAATCCCCCATCGGTCGTACGCCCCGCTCCAATCCGGCAACCTATACCGGTGTATTTTCTGATATCCGTAACCTCTTTGTGTCGTTGCCGGAAGCTAAAATCAGGGCATACAAACCTGGCCGGTTTTCATTTAACACAGCCGGCGGTCGGTGTGAAGTTTGTAGCGGAAACGGTTATAAAACCGTAGAAATGAACTTTTTACCCGACGTATATGTTCCCTGTGAAAGTTGCGGTGGAAAAAGATACAACAAAGAAACATTGGAAGTCAGGTTCAAAGGAAAGTCAATAGCAGATGTACTTGACATGACGATTAACCAGGCTGTTGAGTTCTTTGAGAATCAGCCCAACATCCTGAACAAAATTAAAACCATACAGGATGTGGGTTTGGGGTATATTAAGCTGGGACAATCGAGTACTACCCTTTCGGGAGGAGAAAGTCAGCGCGTAAAACTGGCAACTGAGTTATCCAAAAGAGATACAGGAAAAACGCTGTATATCCTTGACGAACCTACCACTGGATTGCATTTTGAAGACATCCGCGTACTATTAGGCGTATTAAACCGTTTAACAGACAGGGGCAATACAGTCATCATCATCGAACATAACATGGATGTGATTAAAGTGTGTGATCATGTCATCGATATTGGTCCGGAAGGCGGACGGGCAGGTGGACAAATTATTTGCTCTGGTACACCTCAGGAAATTGCTGAACATCCTGACAGTGAAACAGGTCGGTTTTTAAGGAAAGAATTGAACTGAGCATTTGAATTAAAAAAACTTGTTTTTAATGACTGAAGTTATACAATATATTATCCGTTTTCTTGTAGGAGATCATGTAAAGCAAGATGTCCTGGAGAAAATAGGCTATACATCAGATATACAGGATTTTAAAAATTATAAGCTTGTTATTAAGCCTGCTGGTTTTTTTGATGAAGCAATGTATGGAACAGAAGCATCCATTCCAACATTACCGTTAAAACTATGGGAAGAAGTGCCCATTCTTTATGGAGATAAAACAAGCGAAATCATAGACGATACATTGGTTCTGCATGCCGACATTATTGCAGGGACTTTTTTCCTTATTTCGAGATATGAAGAAATGGTTCGCCGCAAAACACGGGACAATCACAACCGTTTTCCGGGTAAAGAATCTTTGCCGTACAAAGCCGGTTTTATCGACCGTCCCATCATCGAAGAATGGGGAATGTTACTCCGTGCAAAAATAAGAGAAGCAGGAATTGATGTGAGTGAACCACCAAAAGAAATCCGCAAAGTTTATTTAACTCACGATGTGGACCAAATTGCTCATTTCAGAAACATAAGGGGAATGATGGGCGGCATCCTGAGAGGTATCAAGCGACCCAAAGAAGCTAAACAAGCTATCAAAAGCTTTTTTGGGGGATTGATTTTCGATCCGTGGTACACTTTTCCCTATCTTTTCAAACTAGATCTTGAACTCCAAAAGAAAATGGGCATTAATCATGCTGAAATAATCGTTTTCATCCGTTCACATAGTGGTAAAAGAAAAGAAGATAAACCTATCGTAAACCTGGCACATCCTGATTACCAAACACTCATCAGATACATCAAAAGGAAAAAAGTATCCATTGGATTACACATCAGTTACGAAGCCGGATGTAATCCTGAATTTATCACGGAAGAAAAAAAAATACTGGAAAGATTCACCCGAAAAGAGATCAGGTATAACCGCAATCACTTCCTCAACAATAGAGAGCCGGAGGATTTTGAACACCTCGTCAGCAATGGTATCACGGATGATTTCAGCATGGGTTATGCCGATGTAGCCGGTTTCAGACTTGGTACCTGTAAGGCAGTACAATGGATTAACCCGGCTAAAAAAGAACTCACTAATTTGCTTTTGCACCATCTTACCATCATGGATGTAACCCTTAGTGAAAAGAGGTATATGTACATGAATGCCCACGATGCTTTTCAATACTGCGAAAGTCTGATAAATACAGTCAGCAATTTCAACGGGGAAATCAGCTTGTTATGGCACAATAATTCAGTTGAGAAAAATGCAAGTTCATACCATAGAAAATTATACCGGGAATTAATCAAATCATTCAAGGAAAATAATATAACCAATGAATAATCGCATCATCATTTCTGTTTCTAATGATTTGTCAACCGACCAGCGGGTAATGAAGGTAGCGACTTCTTTATCTAGCAATGGATATGATGTACTTTTAACCGGACGACTGCTGAAAAACTCTTTACCACTTACAACCAACATAGCCAATAAAAGATTCAAGTTTTTGTTCAACAAGGGGATATTATTTTATGCCGGACTTAATACCCGTTTATTCTTTTTTCTGCTTTTCAAGAAAGCAAGTATCTTCTACGCCAATGACACCGACACCTTACCGGCTTGTTTTCTAGCAGCTAAACTGAAGAATAAAAAACTGGTATTCGATGCACATGAATTATTCCCGGAAGTTCCTGAACTTCAAGACAGGCCGTTTATCAAGAAATGCTGGATAAAAATTGAAGATTTATTCTTCCCACACCTGAAAACTACATTTACCGTTTGCAAATCAATTGCTGATTACTATAGGCTGAGATACAACATCAATATGCAGGTAATCAGGAATGTACCCTATCTAAAGGACTTAAGCGAAAAAAAAATTACCATCTCGGGCAAAAAAATCATCCTGTACCAGGGTGCTGTTAATACCGGCAGGGGATTAGAATGGGTAATTGATGCAAT
>JAQWCZ010000205.1 GCA_028705705.1 Paludibacter sp. | reverse complement strand
AATAAACTGCCGAATTCACGCTCAATGGTTTTTTGTTCGTTCAATCGTAGTGCAACCTGAATGTACATGGATTCTCCATTCCTCTGACAAACAAAGTCAATTTCATAACGTTCGAATACGCCCACTTTAACTTCCCACCCTTTGTACAGCAAATGATTGTAAACTGCATTTTCAAGTACTTTTCCTAAATCATCAGGGCGATATCCAATTAAAATATTCCGAATACCGGTATTCTCAAAATAGTATTTCTCTCCAATTTCAAAAATACGTCGACCTTTGATGTCATACCGACTCACTTTATGCAGGAGAAAAGAATTGGCAAGTTGTTCGGTATATTGCTGTATTTGATTAGGTGATGTGTTTGTTTGTTGGGATTTTAAAAAATCACTAATGCGTTTTGCTGAAAAGATATTCCCAATATTATCTGCTAAAAAAACAATTAATCTTTCTAATAAAGCAGTATTTCTGATATTGTATCTGCTTACTACATCACGATAAACGATGGTTGAATAAATGCTTTTTAGATATTCAAAAACCTGATTGTTCAGCGGTAAGTTGATTAAGTAAGGGAGCCCACCATACAAGAAGTACTTATTGAGGCTTTCATCATTGTTCTCAATTTGATGAAACTGTAAAAATTCCGGATAGGATAAACTCATAATATTGAACTCAATATAGCGTCCGCTTAAATAGGTTGCTAATTCGCCGGATAGCATATTGGCATTGCTTCCGGTAATGTAGATGTCGTTATTTTCGTTCAAGAGCAAGGATCGTAATGCCTTTTCAAATTCAACAATATACTGAATCTCGTCAATAAAAATATAGTTTTTTTGGGCGTCAACCGTGAGTGAAAGAATATAGTTATTCAAATCTTGCGCATTTCGAATAAAATCAAAATTTAAATCTTCTTTGTTGATATAAATCAAGTTTGCATCATGCTCAAGTTTTTCAATTTCTTGCATTAGCTGAAATAGTAGATAACTTTTACCTACGCGACGCTGACCTGTAAGTACTTTTATCAGATTTTTATTTATAAATGGCTTAATGCGTGAAATATAAGTATCTCTTTTTTTTAATTCCTTTGGGATATTTATTGTTGTCATGGTTGTTGGTACGTTTATAATAATGATTGAAATAGCTATTAGTTATAAACATGATTATAATAATATGCAAATATAGACAATATTTTAATTATACAGATAATATTCTTTTGTTTATTATTTGTCTTCCTAATAGTATTGCAATATAATACTTGTATTGTTGAATACCAGCAAATTAGATCTGATTGTACCGATGTTAATGTAAACACAGAAAACTTTTTCAGGGATTTTATATTCTGTTTGTATTTTTAATACAGATGACTATTTGCTGAATCACGGATTTGTTTGTCCAACTTTAAAACTACATCATCTGACTCGAACCCAACAAAATATAACGTGGTTCGTCCCACTGATCGTAAGTGGCTTTGATGCTTTCGATCAGTTGCGGTTCTTTTTGAACTTCATCAAGAATGGCTTTGGGGTAGATGCTTTTCCATTGTTGTGCTGTGAGATTGCTGAATGTGCTGCGCATTACCGGATCTTCGATAGAAATATAGGTGTACTCAGGGAAAAGACGACGAACCAGAGTTGTTTTCCCTGTTTGGCGTGCTCCTGTCAATACAAGTATCCTTCCGAATCTAGAAATACTTCTTTTTAGTAAGGTGTTAGCGTATGAGTATTCATTTTATAGCACAAAGATACTATAATTAGCCTTTAATTCCAAATATTACGCCAATAAATGGTTTATAATTCCAAATATTACGTAATTTGTAAGGTGGTTATTTATTGCTATCTACCACCCCGCAATCTGTGAAAGAAATTGCTTACAGTCTGAATTATGAAAATCTTGACTATTGATATAATTTTCATTTTACATATTGTAATCATAGTATTTTACACAATAATAGATTTTTGTCTTACATATTGTAAACCTAAATCTTCCTTGATAAAGAATCTTGGAAATGGAAAAAGCCTTTACTGACTCTAATGTTTTTCTGGGTCTGACTGTTACGAAGTCAAATAGATGTTTTAGGATTTATAAAAAAGAGTGGAGGTGAAAGACTGAACAAAAAGTAAGGTTTAAATGTCATTTTTCTCAGGTCATTTTCTTGCTGGATACATACTTTTGTATCAACATTAAAATGTAGCATGAGAAACAAATCATTTTTAGCATTCGATCTCGGAGCCACCAGCGGTCGCTCGATATTAGGTTCCATCGAAAACGGCAGACTTCGGATGAAGGAATTAATGCGTTTTCCGAACCAGATGCTTCAAATCGGAGCACATTATCACTGGAATATTTATGCTTTATTTGAGCACCTGAAAATGGGGCTGCTTGCTGCTGCTAAAGAAAATGTTGAAATAACTTCCATCGGTATTGATACCTGGGGAGTCGATTTTGTTTTACTTGCAGAAGACGGTTCTTTGCTGGGTGCGCCGTACGCGTATCGTGATCCGCATACAGTGGGAGCTCCTGACAAGTACTTCGCATTGATTCCCCGTGAAAAAGTATATGAGTTGACAGGAATTCAGGTGATGAATTTCAATAGCCTTTATCAGTTGTTTGCCCTGAGCCAAGAGAATAATTCACTATTAAAAGCTGCTAAAGAAGTTTTATTTATGCCAGATGCACTGGCGTATTTACTGACTGGCAAAAAGGTGATTGAATATACCATTGCATCGACTTCACAAATATTGAACCCACGAACAAAACAGTTTGAAGCTGTTTTACTTGAGAATGCAGGAGTATCAGCATCTTTATTGGGAAATATCGTGATGCCAGGTCATGTAATAGGAACTTTAAAGGATGATATTGCTGTCGAATGTGAACTGGGGAAAGTGCCGGTTGTAGCAGTTGCGGGACATGATACAGCATCAGCAGTTGCTGCTGTTCCGGCGTTGGATGAGAATTTTGCATACCTGAGTTCGGGAACCTGGTCGTTGATGGGTATTGAAGTAAAAAATGCCATTATCAAAGAAGATTCTGCGAGGCTGAACTTTACGAATGAAGGTGGGGTAGAAGGGACAACCCGTTTTTTGAAAAACATTACTGGTATGTGGCTGCTGGAACAATGCCTGAAAGAATGGAAAAAAGAAGGCATCACTTATGAATACGAGAAACTGGTGCAGATGGCAGATTCGGTCCCGGCATTTCAGTCCATGATAGATCCGGATCATCTCTCGTTTGCTAATCCGGCAAGTATGAGACAGGCTATTGTCGATTATTGTATATCTACAGACCAATATGTCCCGTCGTCACATGCGGAAATGGTACGTTGCATTTTCGAGAGTCTGGCATTGAAATACAATTATGTACTCGGATTGTTGAAGACTTTTGCTCCTTTTCCAATTGAAAAGTTGCATGTGATTGGTGGTGGCGCAAAAAATCCAATATTGAATCAGTTTGCTGCAAATGCTACCGGTATTCCCGTGGTTGCCGGTCCATCCGAAGCAACGGCAATCGGTAACATCATGATACAGGCAAAATCAGCCCGAGTCGTTGATTCATTACAGGAAATGCGCAAAATCATTCGGGAATCAGTTCAGTTAGATGAATTTATACCCAAAGATACAAAGCTTTGGAAAAAAGCATATCAGCAATTCCTGAAAATAACAAAGTTGTCATCAGCCAATTAAGTAGTAAATAGTAAAAAAAAATAGTAAATAATATCATGGCAACATTAATCATTATGCCCAAACAGGGGCAATCAGTAGAAAGTTGCATCATCACCGAATTGAGGAAGCAAAAAGGAGATATAGTTAAGAAAGGAGATATTTTGTTTGCATACGAAACAGATAAAGCTTCATTTGAGGAAGAATCACCCGTGAATGGGGTCGTGTTGGAATGTTTATATAAAGAAGGCGATGAGGTTGAGGTGCTTGACAATGTGATGGTGATAGGAGAGGCCGGAGAGGATTTTTCGGGATTGATTGATTTTAAAAATAATGAAACAGCAGTTGTTTCGGAAAGAGACAGTGCAGGTGCAGGCATAGCATCCGGTAGAGACGTTGCATGCAAGGTCTCTACAACCGACCCAACGGCACCATCCAAAACATTGTCAACCGATCAATCAACCGATCAACGATTCATATCCCCCCGTGCCAAATCGCTGGCGTCCAAAGAAGCCATGGATATTAGTCAGTTAACCGGCAGCGGTCCCGGGGGAAGGATAATAGAAAAGGATGTCAAAGCTGCACTGGAAAGCAGGGGCAAACTTACACCTCTGGCAAAAAAAATAGCAGTAGAACAAGGTTTGCAGGTACAGGGCACGGGCACAGGATTGGCAGGCACGGTTAAATCGACGGATTTGATTGCCGCTGTAAATGCACTTTACGGAGTGGATGACCAGGATGTGAAACTTTCG
>JAQWCZ010000204.1 GCA_028705705.1 Paludibacter sp. | reverse complement strand
CTGAATTTCTGCACCGGATTATTCTCACCTTCTTTAAAATTACCATGGATAAATCCCTGCGTTTTCATGATGATGGTATTAATCAGGTCATCCTTCTCTTCTTGTGTAATTGTTTTATGCAATGCATGCACCTGTTTCATTTCCGATACTGAATAATCTTTTTCGGCTTCTGCACGATTCAGGATGTAGCAATCAAAATAGGCAAAGCGAATTTTATCGAAATACAGGGTGAATGTACCATCTTCATTTTTACGCATCAAATCAGTCCTGACCCAGTCGATGACAGGCATAAAATTATAGCACACCGTCTTAACGCCTGCCTTCCCGAGATTAGCTAAACTAACTTTATAATTTTCTATAAGGAGGTCGCGGTCGGCACTTCCGTATTTAATTCCTTCAGAAACAGGCAGACTTTCAACCACCGACCATTTCAGTCCGTGTGATTCAATCATTTGTTTTACTTCCAAAATTGCATTTCCTGTCCAAATCTCCCCATTCGGCACCTCATGCAGGGCAGTTACCACCCCTTCCACACCAATTTGCCGAAGCATATCAAGTGTGATGATGTCTTTTTTACCAAACCAACGCCATGTTTTTTCCATATTCAAAACTAAAAAAAGAGATTACCAACAAAGTTAAACTTTATTCGGTAATCTCTGAACATACATATTGTCAAACCAACTATCTAATTACTTTAATCATTTCCGTTTTACCGGATAAACTAACACGAACCAGGTACATGCCCTTAGGAAGATGTGACAGGTCAAGTACAGATACGTTTTCTGCAGCAATACACAATCTTCCGTTTAGGTCGTAAACCTGCAAGCCGGCTGGTTTGTTATTGCTCACCATCAGTGTGTTGTTTGTAAAATAAACTGCACGTTTTTCAGCAATAGGATTTTCAACTGAAGTAATAAATTTCTTTTTAATCTTTACGTTGTCGATATAATAATTCCCTTTATCGGTTGACATCCCGAAAGCAAGCGAAAAAGCAGTTTTTGCCTTCTCAGGATCAGTAAGATTGAAGTTATCAAAAAGATAGGTCTTTGTCGTCCAGGCAGCTACATCAGCCTGCTTGGGATAACCCGTATCCTCGTGTTTCTTCACATCATCCATGTACACAAACATATTTTTGTAATTCGGATTTCCGTCGTTAGCATTAGTAGGGATATACATATCGAAGGTCATGCTTTCACACTGTCCGAGGTTTACACCGTCAGGAAGAGTTACATTTAATTTCAGCATTGCATCCCAGTTGGAAGTGACAATATTCACTACTTTGTTGTTTGCATTGGCGGGATCAGCAGCTACAAGAGCAGTACCATCTGTTTCATACCAGGCTTTCATTGGCATGGCATTTCCAATAGTTTTTGTATCAAAATTTTCGATATTGATTATTAAATCCTCCACAGGATTTACATCTTTTTCTCTTAATTTAACGTTGTCGATATAATAATCTCCCTTGTCGGTTGACATACCAAAAGCCAGTGAAAAAGCACTTTTAGCTTTTTCATCATCGGTAACATTCAAATCAGTAAAAGAAAATGTTTTCTTAGTACAAGTCGACAAATCAGCTTGTTTGATGAAATCACTATCCTCATGTTTTTTAACATCATCAATAAACACGTGCATTTTTTTGTAATTTGGATTTTCATCTTCTGCATTGGTTGGAATATATATATCGAACGACAGCTCATCATAATTTGCTAAAGTTTTACCAGCCGGAATAGTTACATTTAATTTCAACATGGCATCCCAATTGGATGTTACAACCCTGACTGCTTTATTAGACGCATTGGTTGGGTTGGCAATCACGGTAGCCGTTCCATCAGTTTCATACCAGGCTTTTAATGGATATGTGGCTCCGATTGTTTTACTTTCGAAATCATCAACCGTGTAATAACTTGCTTCAGGTTCAGCAGCATCCACCACGATAATACCAATATAGAAATTGGTATATGTACCATTGTCGACATAAAAATAAACAGTCCCTGCGCCGCCTCTGTAAGTTACTTTTTTGCCGTAAAGAGTATCATGACTAGCATCAGTAGCTAAAGTTCCGAGTACGTTTGTTCCATCGGAAATAACCAAAGTAGATAGCTGTCCGGCTTGACCAGCCATACCATACACAGTTATATCGCAATCGCCCGTAACCTGAATACCGGCAAAACGCTGTGTAGGAACTTTTGTCCCGGCAGTCGGGTTTCCCGGACTAACCAGGCGAATCAAATTTCGTTTACCCGTATACAAATTATCATCTGTTTTTTTACCATTTCCTGCACGCAGGATAGTCACATCAGCAGCAGAACCGGGAGAAACAGTCAAGCCATCTTTCACCTGAACGGTTGTATAAGCAGTTGTACTTGTTACCGGAAAAATTGTTTCAACAATATACTCTTTCTTTTGACCCGAAATAGTCGCGATTGTAAGCATCGCGGCACATAAAGCGTAAAAATATTTTTTCATAGAATTCATAATTTTAATATTTTGAACCAAATGTACAAAAAAGGATGTTATCATATACAATTTTAATCATACATTGATAACATCCCCCCTTCAAACTAATTAACCAATCACTAATTTTTCACTATCTTTTCATAACCTTTTCAACAACTGAATTTCCGGCTACAATTGCTTTCACAATGTAAACACCATTATTCAGCATATTCAAATCTAAGTCTTTGGTATTGTTTGAATTAATCAGCACACGTCCATTCAGATCCATTACCCTTATGTCACCAACTTCTTTTAATTGTATCCGATTACCTTCAAATGAAAACAACTTTTCGTTTATAGCATCAACTGATGTGGTAAAAGACTCTTTTAATTTAATATTGTCCATGTAATAATTACCTGCATCGGTTGAAATACCAAAAGCCAACACGACCACATTAGAAGAAGTAGTATTTATATTGTAGGTTTTTGTAGTCCAGGTGTTAATTGGAGCCTGACTGATATAGTTTTCATCTTCATGAATCTTCACTCCATCGATATAAACATTCATTTTCTTATAATCTTCTGTTGGCCAATAGAAGTCAAACAACAACTGCTCATAATTGGCTATTGTTTTTCCTTCCGGAAGGGTTACTGTAAGCTGCAAAATATTATTAAAGTATTCAGTAGTAAAATGCACAGCCCTTTCATTCAGGTTGGATGGACTAACACTGATTTTTGCAGTACCTTCAGGAGCAGATCCACCGGTATTGAAGATATTCAAGGCAGTACCCACCACTTTTGTTTCAAAATCCTCAACCATCAGTAATCGACTTGTAACAGTACCATTTAAACTGGTAGCAGTTGAGGGATATGTATTGTAATTGGTACTGTTTGTATAAACAGCAAAGAGTGTTACGTTAACCAACGGATAATAGGTGCTCGAAGGAGCAAATACCGAAGGTGCAACAGTAGTACTGTTAACAGCCACATTCGACCAGCCATAGAAAGACCATCCGGCACCAACAGCCTGAGTTGAAGGCGTTGCAGTTGCAGGTAAAGTAACTCCCGATGAAGGAGCTGATTCCGTCAGCGAACTGGTTGCACAAGTTCCTGCACCCGGATTGAAAGTCACCGTATAAGTTGCAGTAACTGGTTTTTCTTTCAGTTGAATATTATCGAACATGTAATTTGTGTTATTTCCCCTGATTCCCATATTCAGGGTAAAAGTATTTCCACCCGTTACTCCTGTTAAGCTAATTGATCGATGAACCCATACATTATGACTACCTGTACCACCGGTACTTTCTTTGTAAAAATAACTGCTTGATCCGGGAACTGCATCGAAACGAATTAAGAAGTCCTTGTAACCATTATCTGTTCCTGAAATGGAGTTATAATATATATCATAGTCCAACTTTTCATAATCACTTAAAGTTTTCCCGGCAGGTAATGTAACCGTTATACTATAATATTCATCCCAGTTTTTTGTCACAGCCTGCACAACCTGTTCTTCAGCATTGGTTGGACTAACAACTACCTTTGCAAATGCAGTGGCACTTACAGGATAAGGAGCTACCAATGTCAAAACATCATTCACTGAATTATTTTCATAATCTTCAACCATCAAAAATCCACCTGTAACTGTACCATTGAGACTCACTCTACAATTTGGCGTTGAATTATATACTGTACCATCCGTATATACGGCATATAAAGTGGTATTTTCAGTTATTGCCCAAAAACCTGCCGGTAACATAGCCGGCGCTACGTTGGTTTCAGCAACGGCACTACTTGCCCATCCGGCAAAAGTATAACCAGCAACACCACACTTAGCAGATGGGGTTGCAGTTGGTAATGTAACACCAGCTCCTTCTTCTGATTCCGTCATACTTGGGAAAGCACATGTTCCGGTTCCTGGATTTAAAGTAACTGTATAAGTATTAGCAGGAGGTTCTTCAGTACCACCACCGCTTAATTTTACATGATCT